>NZ_JACJUP010001130.1:0-2275 GCF_014748295.1 Planktothrix sp. FACHB-1355
AGTGTTATAGGTATTTTAATATGGAGTCTTTTATGGCTCAAGGATATAGATTTTTTCAATTTGATAGATAAGCTTATCGAGTACAAACCTGATTTATTTCCATTTACAATAGCATTTTCGATGTTTTTATTTATTAATATTTACAACGCGAAGCAAAAAGAAACTCCTTGGTATATAGTGATTTGGCAATCTCTTTTAACAGGGATAGGGCTGTGGATATTTATATTTTTGGCAGAAACAGGAATATTGAAAGCTTATAAGCCTGGTTTTTTTGCATCACTTGCGTTATTCCTAGCCTTTAGCGTACCTGTGTTGATTCGCTATTCAGATTTTTTACAAGAGTTAATTATTAAGCAGGGAAGACATATCCAAGAGGCTGGCGATAGCTTTAGTTTCCCTGCCTCTGTATCTGGCGTATTATTGATATGTCTTAGCGCATATAATTTTGGTGGTTATAACCTCAGCTTTTGGGCTTTTATTCTTGGTTTAATACTGCTATTTTTGTTGCCTGTTGCAAGAGCGTACTATTTGGGAGGTAAATAGAATCAAACCATGTTAGAAGTAACCAAACCAGAGGAAATAACTAACATTGCCGATATTTCCTCTATGCCAAAAGCTGAACTGCACATACACTTGGAAGGCGCACCCCGCTGGCAAAAAGTTCGAGAAGTATGGCATCGGCACAAAGGAATTGTTCTACCTGAGTCTCCTTTTTGGTACGAACAAAGTTTCCGATTTGCTAACTTTGAAGAATTTCGCTTATTGTTTCGCGATTATATTCATCCTTGGTTACAGACGCCTTCGGGTTATAATGAGTTAATTCGCGATGTATTTGATGCTTTTATCGAACAAAACATTCGTTATGTAGAGTTAGATTTTTACGTTCCTTTAGTTGAGCGAGTTGGCGCTTCTCTCGATCGCGTTTTAGCACTTTTGGAAGAAGAGGTAGAAAGAGCGCGATCGCACGGTACAATTATCAGAATGTTTGCTGGTCTCAATCGCAATGAAGGTGCTGAAAGTGCTAGCTATTGGGTACAAAAAGTTATTTCCGAAAAAATTATCTCTGGATTCGATCTTCACGGTTCGGAATTCGGTTGGCCTGCCGATATATTTAAAGAAGCATTTGCGCCAGTTTTTGCCACAGGAAAAAAAGTCAAAGTCCACGCTGGGGAAATGACTGGCCCTGAAACAATTCGCGCTGCTGTGGAAGGATTGGGGGTTAAACAAATCGGTCACGGAACTTCTGCAATTCAAGATCCGGATGTTGTGAAATTGTTGCGCGATCGCCAAATCCTAGTGGAAATGTGCCCCACTTCTAACGAACGTCTCGCAAATGTTTCATCCTATCAAGACCATCCTATTTTAGCATTAGATGCAGCCGGAGTGGCTGTTACCGTCAACTCAGACGATCCTACTTGGTTTGGCTTAAATTTAACAGAAGAAATGGTGCGCCTAATGTGCGAACGAGGTGTTACTGTTGCAGATTTAGGCCGATGGACGCGCAATGCTTTTGAAGGAGCAATTGTAGAAGAAGAAACGCGATCGGCTTTTTTGACAGAATTAGATGAATGGCTTGTAAATTTGGCAACTAAGTAAATCGCATAAAACAATCATTGGCGATCGCTCGCGACTAAATTTATGAAATTGATTTGCTATTGTTGTATTATAACCAGCCCGCTATTGAAAAATTAAGATCGGATTTAATTATGGCGCATCTTAATCAGCGTCGCCCGGAAAATGTGAGTGGCGATTTTTACGTAGATAGTAGTTGTATTGATTGCGATACTTGTCGCTGGATGGCTCCCGAAGTCTTCGCTAGTGTGGGGGAACAATCAGCAGTGTATCATCAACCTGCAAATGAGGAAGAAAGGTTGCGATCGCTCCAAGCGTTGCTTTCTTGTCCTACGGCTTCGATCGGCACAGTTGAAACACCAAAAGATATAAAAGAGGCGCAGGAAACTTTCCCTATTTTGGTAGATGAAAATGTTTACCATTGCGGCTATCACTCGGAGGATTCCTACGCGGCTGCGAGTTATTTGATTGTTAGACTCGAAGGCAATATCTTAGTTGATTCTCCCCGCTTTACACCGCCATTAGTTAAACGACTGGAGGAAATGGGTGGGATTCGTTATATGTATCTCACACACAGAGATGATGTGGCGGATCATCAAAAATATAGAGAGCATTTTGAGTGCGATCGCATCCTCCATCAGGACGAAATTAATTCCGGTACTCGCGATGTAGAAATCAAATTATCCAGTTCGGAACCGTATAA
>NZ_JACJUP010001131.1:0-2273 GCF_014748295.1 Planktothrix sp. FACHB-1355
CAAAACATCTCGTTTAAATTCTGTTAATTCATCGAGAAAAAGTACACCCCGATGTGCTAAAGAAATTTCACCGGGTCGCGGAAAACTACCGCCGCCAACAAGAGAGGGGCCAGAGGCAGAATGATGAGGACTGCGAAAAGGTCGATCGCTCACTAAAGTTCCTCTATCTTTTAGCAATCCAGCCACAGAATGAATTTGAGTTACTTCCAGCGCTTCTTCAAATGCCAGCGGTGGTAAAATACTTGGTAATCTTCGCGCTAACATCGTTTTACCGCTTCCCGGTGGGCCGACAAAAATTAAATTATGTCCGCCCGCAGCAGCAATTTCCAAAGCGCGACGGGCGTGTGCTTGACCTTTTACTTCCTTTAAATCTGGGCCGTTAAATAAAGATTTAGTTAATTCTTTCCTGCCATCAAATTGCACGGGTTGGTAACGTTCTGGCTGATTCAAAAAATCAGCTACATCTGCCAAATTATTAAAACCGTAAACTTCCAATCCCTGCACAACAGCAGCTTCCCGTGCATTGTCAGCAGGAACTACTAAACCGACAATACCTAACTTTTGGGCAGCTGCGGCAATGGGCAATACACCGGCAACCGATCGCAAGCTACCATCGAGGGAGACTTCTCCTAAAAATAGATAATCTCCCAAAAGCTGAGCGCTCACTTGTTCCGACGCCGCCAAAATACCTACGCTGATGGGCAGATCGAAGCTTGGCCCCTCTTTGCGTAAATCGGCTGGAGTGAGGTTAATTACAATTCTTCGCATCGGGAAGGCGTACCCAGTATTTTTCAGGGTCGCCTTCACTCTTTCTCTCGATTCTTGAACCGCTGCGTCTGGTAAACCTAAGACGACAATTCCCGGTAAACCGTTCGACACATCGACTTCCACGCCTACCTTCACGGCGTCGATACCGACAATAGATGCACTCCAAACTCTCGCAAGCACTTTAATTTTCCTAAAACTGCTAAAAACTATAGTGCCTTTTTATCCTTATCTTATTCAAATCTTCAGATCTAAGAGAAGATAAATTTCTGAATTGCCTCAAAATATTGCACTGCTCCCACTACCATGAGATCGTTGTGACCGGCACCGGGAATCAGTACTAGCCGTTTATCTGGTGCAGCACAAAAGCGATGCAGTACAATTCCCTGCGAAACAGGAATTAAATTATCTTCTTGACCGTGGATAATCAATGTGGGAATAGTGATATTCTTGATTTTGAGTGCGTTACCAACTCCGTCGTTATTTTCGTCCGCCTCTTCGTCTACTTCAACTCCCAAGCGTTTGAGAAGCGCCCAACCGTTAGCGATACCGCTTTCAATTATCGCCCCTGCCAGTCGTTTGCCAGCATAGTGCGCTATTTCAATCGCTGGCGCACTGCCAAGACTGCGCCCCATTACGTACAATCGCTGTGGATTCAGTCCGTATAAATCGAAGATACTGTCCACCGCATCGAATACTTTCACCGCATCTGTCAGGAGAGTGCTGGCTGTGGGCGTTCCATCGCTTGACCCATAACCTCGATAATCCATCACCAGCAGGGTAATGCCTAACTGGTTATATAAATTTGCAATTTCATAATACTCGGCGGCAATCTCCCCATTGCCGTGATAGTACAGGATTGCTGGCGCATCAGGAGCGGCTGGGTACAAGCGTCCCCTGACCCTTACTCCAGACTCAACTTTTACGGCGACGCTGTATACACCTTTGGGGATGATACCGTCATCGCGGCGGGGATGGAACAGTACTCGCAATACTTCGGGGCGATCGAAAACAGGATGTGTCATTGAGTTTGTCTCCTTAAAGTTCGCTGGTGGGGCGGTAATATTTTGTAGCCGCACGAGCGAGTTGATTACCGATCTGGGAAATAATATTCTGAGGAATTTTGAGAATTGCTGCTAGTAGCACGAACAACATGACTGAAACCAAGGACACCATCTTCGGTAAAATCATCCGCCGGGAGATTCGCGCGGACATTGTTTATGAAGACGATTTAGCGCTTGCTTTCAAAGACATTAATCCACAAGCGCCGGTTCATATCCTGGTGATTCCCAAAAAACCGATCGCCAAATTAGCCGATGCTGAGTCCCAAGACCACGCCCTTATGGGCCACCTGTTACTGACTGCCAAGCGGATTGCCGAACAAGCTGGACTCACCAACGGCTATCGGGTGGTGATTAACAATGGTGATGATGGCGGACAAACTGTATACCATCTCCATTTACATATTTTGGGGGGACGGCAGATGGAATGGCCTCCCGGCTGAGAGA
>NZ_JACJUP010001132.1:0-2269 GCF_014748295.1 Planktothrix sp. FACHB-1355
ACTTTTGGCTCCCCACTCGCAAAATCGACATACTAAAAACTAAACAACCAATTATTTGTCACGTTCCTCGCGGAATAAGCGCAAGGCGAAAGAGCCGGCTGGAGTTGCGCGGAAATGCTCGATCGTCTGCGCCATTTCAGTCGGTATCTCGCTTAATTGAGGTAATTTTGTACCATATTCGGTAGGCATGAGGACAAGCCCAGTCAGACAAGCCCATGTGAGGTCACAAGCCGAAAAGCTATCCCCGACTAAATATTTACGCCCATCCGCAAGCAGCTCGTTGACAGTCTCGAAAATGCTGTTAATTCGATCGAGCGATTCGGCGGCGGACTCTGGTGTAATTTCCATCGCTCGTTCCATCGCTTCCCGGATGCAGGGAAAGACAACAGGAAACAACTCCGCCTCAATCGCCTCTACGCCTTCGCAGAACAATCGCAATATCAGCTTGTCCCGATCGAGTAAATAAAAGTAGAACCACACCCCGGTGCTGGGCCCAAGTTGGCGATCGAACCAATCTTCGAGTTTTTCCACCTCTTGGCGCAATTTAGGATCGGCAGGGTAGAGCTTTGCGCTCACGGGTGACATCCCATCAATGTATTGCAAAATGTCGCTGGAATCGCTGAAAGTACCCGCCTCAGTGACAAGCATAGGAACCGATCGCCCCTCATTTCGAGCTGTAGCCAATCGGTGAAAAAGCGGCGCGTGGCGCTCTTCAATATATGGAATATTGAGCCGTTCCAGCGCCCATCGAACTTTTTCGCAGTAATGGCTGATTGAGGTAGTGATGAGACGAGGAAGTTGTTCCGGCGATCGATCCTGCATAGTGTACCAAACCTGTGGTTAAAATTTGCCGACAAACACTTTCTGCGCTGGCCCTGTCATGTAAATTCGCCCATCAACTTCGGACCATTCAATTTCCAGAGGGCCACCGGGTAGCTCAACAGTAGCTTTGCGATCGCAATTTCCCGTCAGTACCCCCGCCACCAAAGAAGCGCAAGCACCAGTTCCGCAAGCCATCGTTGCCCCAGCA
This sequence comes from Planktothrix sp. FACHB-1355, assembly GCF_014748295.1. Lineage (NCBI taxonomy): Bacteria > Bacillati > Cyanobacteriota > Cyanophyceae > Oscillatoriales > Microcoleaceae > Planktothrix > Planktothrix sp. FACHB-1355. The sequence continues at coordinate 1,031 of NZ_JACJUP010001132.1, forward strand.
CCGCGTTCCCACACTCGCATTTTCAAATAATCTCGCTCTACCACTTGAATAAATTCCGTATTTGTGCGTTGCGGGAAAACCGCGTGATGCTCAAAGAAAGGCCCCAAAGTTTCCAGCGGAATAGCCGTGACATCTTCGACAAACGTAATACAGTGGGGATTGCCCATACTGACGCAGGTAACATCCCAAGATTTTCCTTCCACTTGCAGAGGTCGGTTAATAACTTTCTCGTCAGCAGAACAAAGCGTAGTGGGAATTTCGGCAGCTAAAAGTCGCGGTAGCCCCATATCAACGGTAATTTGACCGTCCGATCGCAACTTTGGCGCGATCGCACCGGCAAGAGTGTGAATGCGATATAAGCGCTCCTGATTTGAGACTCCCTCCAACTCAGCGATAAACTGAGCTAAGCAACGAATCCCGTTGCCGCACATTTCCGGTTCGGAGCCATCCGAGTTAAAAATTCGCATAGTGTAATCGTTACCGTCAAGCCCTGGCAGAGCAAAAATTACACCATCAGCACCGATACCAAAGTGGCGATCGCATAACGTTACCGCCTGCGCGGGTGTTAAAACTGGATCGGATGAAGTGCGATTATCAATCAAAATGAAGTCATTTCCCAAACCGTGATACTTAGCGAACTCAATGGCCATTAAATTATCCTCGCTCTTAGTGGGGTGGGTACGCTCTCAAGTTTTGTGAAAGCATCCTAAAGATAGCAGTCGATCGCATAAATAACTTAAGTAAACATTGTAAAATGCACGGTTACACACGTTTAGAGTAGCAAACTTATGGCTAGCGGATTCGATAGTGGATTGCCCAGCTCTCGTCAAATTCAAAATATGATTAAAGAACAAAAACAGGTGCAAGTAAAACTGATCGGGGGTGAAATGTTAAGCGGTCAGTTGCGCTGGCAAGATCAATTTTGCATCGGTCTGATCGATGAAAGCAATCAATCATCAATTGTGTGGCGACACGCGATCGCTTATGTCAAGCCCATCACCTAAAATTTAGGAAGGGAGAGGGGTGGGAGCAGCCGCCATAAAATTACCTATTTATCCCTAAACTTACTCAATAATAGATGCTATTATGTGGAAATGAGTAAGTTTATTCCACCTCAAGAGAAACATCACTCACAAAAATCCCTTGCATCGTAGAGGAGTGAAGAGAAGTTGCTCAAAAGCTTCCAAACAAAACTTAACCTAAACAACCAACAACGTACCCTAGCAGATCGGAAGAGCG
>NZ_JACJUP010001133.1:0-2195 GCF_014748295.1 Planktothrix sp. FACHB-1355
GCTTGAGACAAATTCGCACCATCAAAATTTGCATTTTCTAGATTAGCTTGCCGCAGAACAGAGTGTTTGAGATTAGCATAGGAAAATTTTGCGTTCCTTAATTTAGCGCCTCCTAAAACCACATTTTGCAAATTTGCTTTTGAGAAATCTGCATTGTTAAACTGCCTGAGTGATAGATCCTGGTTAGATAGGTCGCATCGCTGACATTCATTCGTTTTGCGCTCCAAAAACCGTTGCTTTCTGGCATCAGGTGTATTCAACGTCAGAAATACAACGATTGGCAAAGTTAAGATTCCAGCTACATAGCCCAGACAACCTAGAGTACAGGAGCGAGTATCGATCCACTTTTCTGGCGCGAAGGAGTGTTGAGTTATATTTCGATCGGACTTGGGCATTGTTATAGAGATTGACATAGAAAGTCATAGCGAGGATTGATCCCCGTACCCATAAACTCATAAAATTAAATCTATTAAGAATTCTTTTAGCATCAGTAGAGCAAGAACTATGACTTCTCGTCCCATTATCCTTGGCATAGTTGGCGACAGCGCCGCCGGTAAAACAACGCTGACTAAAGGTATTGCACAGGTGTTGGGGCCAGATAATGTCACGGTGATCTGCACGGATGATTACCACCGCTACGACAGGAGTCAGCGTGCCGAGATTGGGATCACGGCACTGCACCCGGACTGCAATTATATAGATATCATGCAGCAGCACCTCAGCTTGCTGCGAACCGGACAACCGATCCTCAAGCCGGTTTACAGTCACAAAACAGGGACGTTTGAACCGCCACAGTATATCAAGCCCAGCAAATTTGTGATTATTGAAGGATTGCTCGGTTATTCAACGCGGATAGCACGAGATTGCTACGATGTCAAGGTGTACCTGGCTCCGCCAGAATCCCTGCGTGCTAATTGGAAGGTGAAGCGAGATACGATGAAGCGGGGCTACACGGCGGAACAAGTTCTTGCGGAAATGGAAAAACGGGAACCTGATTCGGAACAGTTTATCCGTCCGCAACGCCAGTGGGCAGATGTGGTGGTGAGTTTCTACCCGCCTAAAGATGCTTCTGGGGAAGATGCTTCGCACCTGAATGTACGGTTGGTACTCAGACCGACTGTACCGCACCCGGATTTTACAGAAATTTTGGAGCAAAGCAAAGTGGATTCGATGCCAGCGATTCGGCTAGAACTCGATCGAGATATGGGTAAACCTGTTGATGTTCTGGAAGTGGATAGTCACGCGACTAAGGAACAGGTTAGCAAGATAGAGAAGATTATCTGTAATGAAATACCTGACTTATTGCCTTTCTGTAGCCTCGAAGGCAACCCAGAACTTGGCAAGCTGATCGGTACAACTGGGGAAACTCTGGAAAGTTATCCCCTGGCGCTAACACAGCTAATGGTTGGCTATCATATGATTAAGGCTACCCACTTGGAGTCTACAAAGGCAGTACCTCTGGAGGGCAGTAGAGTTTAGGATCGAAAAGAAAATGAGTAGCCCGCAGTCAGGCGCAATTGGCTGCGATCGCCTTTGCTACCGACAAAATCTGTTTGCAGACCGATGTCAACTATGCTGTGACGCTGTTTCTGATTTCTTGTGCGGTTGCAGCGGTACAGTGATGCGAAAATTTGTCTGTTCGTATCGAGGGCTGACGGGGCGACAACTATAGCTCAAAGGTAGACTGAATAAGGATCTCGGCGCGACGACCTCTTTGATAATCAGGTAATTTATGAGGACTTAAAGACATCTATTTAGCAGTTTGTTCACTAAAAAAATCAAGGGATTCCGCCCAAACATAGCCGTGTAGACCAATATAAAAGCTGCTATGGTGGCGTTGCATTCTTCGTTTTTCTTTCACGCGACCCACATATTTAACTACTCCCTTCTTTTTGATTTTTTCGCCAGACATGATGGAACTGGTGTAAGCCAAAGTAATCAAGATGATTAAAGCTATTAAGCGCTCATTATTCAGACCAGTTGATTCCAAATTATAACCACCTCTCTTATAATCCCTAAACGAAGCTCCGGCTATACCTAAAGCATAGCCGGAGTAGTTCAGGAAATATATTCTGCTACTGTGGGTAGCTGGCTGAGGGGTGCGGGTTGCATTGGGCCGCGAAAATCTAGCAGTTGCACAAGGAATAGGTAGGCGATCGCTAGAATTAAGGAAATTGCGCCGGTGATAATTGCCA
>NZ_JACJUP010001134.1:0-2265 GCF_014748295.1 Planktothrix sp. FACHB-1355
AATCAAGGCGGTCAAGATGCCCACCCCACAAGATATCAAGACTCCACCAAATATCAAGACCCCACCAAATATCAAACTGCTGGGGATGCGATCGAGTTATTGGAAGAATACGCAGCTAATTTAGTAGAACAGCTAATCGCAACCCATAACAAACAACAGACTATTGACCGAAAAAAAGGGGTTTCAATCCTTCCATTTCAAGATGAATCATCAATAAATTTTGACGAATTTCAAGCTTTGTCCGATCGTTGCGAAGCCAATCCCAAATCCCAAATCCCAAATCCCAAATCGGATGACAGCGGAAAATTAACCAAGCGCGAATTAGATTGGATAAGCACTTACCTCCTACCCGCACTGCAACAAACTCAACAAGAAATCACCCAATTGTTGCGCGGTTTGGACGGTCGATTTGTACCTAGCGGCCCATCTGGCGCACCCACGCGGGGACGCCCGGAAGTGTTGCCTACTGGTCGCAATTTTTACTCGGTTGATATTCGCAGCCTGCCGACGGAAACAGCCTGGAATGTAGGTCGAAAAGCGGCTGAAACTTTGATTGAGCAATATACGCAGTCAAATGGTGAGTATCCTAAAACATTAGGATTATCCGTATGGGGAACTGCGACGATGCGGACTGGCGGCGATGATGTGGCGCAGGCGTTGGCATTGCTGGGGGTGCGACCTGTGTGGGATGGCCCATCGCGGCGGGTAGTAGATTTTGAGATCTTGCCAGTTGCGGTTTTGGGGCGTCCCCGTGTGGATGTAACGCTGCGAATTTCGGGTTTTTTCCGGGATGCTTTTCCGAATTTAATCGATTTATTCGATCGCGCTGTAGCGGCGGTAGCGGCGTTGAACGAACCGTCGGAAGACAATCCTTTGGCGGCGCAAGTGAAGCAAGAAAGGCAATTCTGGGTTGCTGCGGGGTTGAGTGAAGAACAGGCAGAAATGCGATCGCACTATCGCATTTTTGGTTCTAAGCCGGGTGCCTACGGTGCCGGTCTGCAAGGTTTAATTGAAGCGCAAAACTGGAAGGATGAGCAAGATTTAGCGCGTGCTTATATTAATTGGAGTAGCTATGCTTACACATCCAGTCATAGGGAAACAGAAGCACAGGAAAATCCCAAATCCCAAATCCAAAATCTCAAATTCGGTATTGCAGCACCAGAAGCATTTGAACAGCGTCTGCGGCAGATGCAAATAGTTCTGCACAATCAAGATAACCGCGAACACGATTTGCTCGATTCCGATGATTACTATCAATTTCAGGGTGGGTTAACAGCAGCAGTTCGCGCCTTAACTGGAAAAAATCCCCAAACTTATTTTGGCGATAATTCTCTGCCTGAAAATCCCAAAGTCAGACAGCTGCGATCGGAAATTGCGCGAGTATATCGTTCTCGCGTAGTCAATCCCAAGTGGATAGCGGGAGTGATGCGCCACGGTTACAAAGGCGCGTTTGAAATGTCCGCGACGGTGGATTATTTATTTGCCTACGATGCTACAGCTAACTGTGTGGAAGATTTTATGTATCGAGGAGTGGCAGAGGCGTATTTATTTGAGCCATCTGTGCAGGCATTTATCCAAGAAAAAAATCCTTGGGCGTTGCGAGATATGGCAGAAAGATTGTTAGAAGCACATCAGCGCGGGTTGTGGCAAGATGTTGAGCCAGAGATGGTAGATAAATTGCGATCGCTCGTTCACCAAGCTGAAGGTGTAATTGAATCTACCTCCTTTATGCAATTCTAAAACTAGAATAAAGGTTGCTGAAAGTTTTGGTGCAGAATGGAGAGGGAGTGGAGGAAGTGCGATCGCGCTTAGGCCACAAGTTAGGATATAGTAGTAACAAAATTTATGGCAAGTAAAATGAACAATTGGCAAGAAAGTATCAGCATCGACCCCAAGGTTTGTCACGGGAAACCTTGCATCAAAGGAACGCGCATCATGGTTTCAGTTATTCTTGATAATCTAGCAGAGGGACTAACAGCGGAAGAGATCGTAGCTGAATATACACCACTTACTTTGGAAAATGTAAAAGCGGCTATTTCCTATGCTGCTGCACTGGCGAGAGAAGAAGAATTACTACCACTTAGATAGATAAGAATGCTTGTTAAATTAGATGAGAATATGAGTAACTCTCACGCCGAGTTCCTGCGACAGGCGGGTTATGATTGCGACAGGGTTACTGATGAAGGACTCTCGGGTGCAGATGATGAGATTGTATGGCAACAAGTTTGTGCGGAAGGACGTTTTTTTATTACGCTAGATTTAGAT
>NZ_JACJUP010001135.1:0-2263 GCF_014748295.1 Planktothrix sp. FACHB-1355
AGCAGCGGCAACAGGTGCCATACCGATGCCGATTCCTCCAAATCCGCCGACTAATCCCATTCCTCCCACTATTGCATATATACTGACACCGACAGCAGTTCCACTGGCAATCAAAGCTGCACCTTATTTAGAAGAGCAATTGGAAAAAGCATAACAATTATAGTTTGTTGTATTGTGGCTATCACTGTTATCGTTTATAGTTTTATCGGTCGTGTATTCAGCCTTTTCGTCGTTTGTTGCCAATATTAACGGTACAATTATTAATGGCGCAAGAATAATACCTAATATAATACCAGCAGTCAAAAATAGACCGTCAACAACTGCTTCTGGTACTGTGCTTAAGTTAGACCCGTTTTTTTGTTCCTCTATTTTTATTGCATTGGTTTGCTCTGTTGGATTTGTTGTAAAAGATTCAGCATTAACCGTTGTTATTTCACCAATGCAGCTTTTGCTCAAATTACAGTTATTGCTCGATTCATTTATTATTGTACTTACCTCTGCCCAAGCAGGGTCGGGAAAGTTTATTATGTTGGTAGTAACTACAAGCGATGTAACCAAGAACATTGCCATTAGTTTTTTGGCATTTTCAAATATATTTTGCATAAAGATTATTCTCCTAATTACCGCTCGCACTGATAACTGTAGATATTACAGCCTAAATAAAATTTTATTCAAAACTTACCTTGTCGGGCAATACGTACATTTACTGATTATTTAGCCTCTACTGCTACTTGGCTCAATAGCCCTATCGCGATCGACATTAAAAATTTTTTGCTTGGATTCCAATTAAATTTCAATTGATAACAATACTTTATCCGAAAAATACATCTCTAACGAAGCAAACATCTCCATCTATCTGCCTTCCGAAGCGTTCATTTGTAGATATCTGCGGTAAAAATCCCAAAAACTTACTTTTCCCACGAGTTCCAAAGCAAAAGGAAACAAAGGTTAGGGTCAGCGTGGAGGCTAGGTAATGACCGATGACCAAAGAAACCCGGTTTCTACACTATGACTTCTAACGGTATCGTAATAAAAGCTATCTCTGAATAAGAAAAGCAATTTATGACCCTCTCAGTTGACTCCCCCCAGCACAAAAAAGCCAAAGCCCTCAAACCGGGTAGCCGTCGCCCCGCCAAAGAACTGTGTAGCGAATGCGGCCTTTGCGATACATATTATGTCCATTATGTCAAGGAAGCTTGCGCTTTCATCAATCAGCAGATAGCCGAACTGGAAGAACAAATTCACGGGCGCAGTCGCAACCTGGATAACCCCGATGATTGGTACTTTGGTGTCAATCAAAACATGATGGCAGCACGCAAAATCGAGCCCATTCCAGGGGCACAGTGGACGGGGATTGTCAGTACCATTGCGATCGAAATGCTCAATCGCAACTTAGTCGAAGGCGTCGTCTGCGTCCAGAATACCAAAGAAGACCGCTTTCAACCAATGCCAATAATTGCCCGTACCCCAGCAGAAATCCTGGCAGCGCGGGTGAATAAACCAACCCTTTCGCCTAACCTTTCCGTGCTGGAACAAATCGCACAATCTGGCATGAAAAAACTGTTAGTAATTGGCGTCGGCTGTCAGATTCAAGCCTTGCGTGCAGTGGAGAAAAAATTAGGTTTAGAAAAACTCTACGTTTTGGGTACTCCCTGTGTCGATAACGTCACTCGCGCCGGACTGCAAAAATTCCTCGATACCACCAGTCGCTCGCCCGAAACAGTGGTATATTACGAATTCATGCAAGACTTCCAAGTTCACTTCAAACACGAAGACGGTTCCATTGAAAAAGTACCGTTTTTTGGTTTGAATACCAAAGAATTAAAAGATGTATTTGCTCCTTCCTGCATGAGTTGTTTTGATTACGTTAATGGATTGGCAGATTTAGTCGTCGGCTACATGGGCGCACCCTTCGGTTGGCAGTGGATAGTAGTCAGAAATAACACGGGTCAGGAAATGCTCGAACTCGTAATGGATAAACTAGAAACTCAACCAGTAATGTCGCAAGGTGACAGGCGCAACGCCGTCCAGCAAAGCATTCCCGCTTACGATAAAGGCGTAACCCTTCCCATGTGGGCAGCTAAACTAATGGGCGTCGTTATCGAAAAAATCGGCCCCAAAGGATTGGAATATGCCCGCTTTTCGATCGATTCCCATTTCACTCGTAACTATTTGTATGTGCAGCGGCATCACCCAGAAAAATTAGAAGCCCATGTGCCAGAATATGCTAAGCGAATTGTCGGGCAGTACAAATTGCCCCAGA
>NZ_JACJUP010001136.1:0-2200 GCF_014748295.1 Planktothrix sp. FACHB-1355
CTTGGTATTATTAAGCAGAAACTTGAGTAACTGCGGTAAAATTATAAATTAAGTCAGGTTAAATCAGACATTATCACACATAAGCGAGCAAACAACGATGAATAAACTACTCTTTTCCGGCGTGCTTATAAGTACAATTTTTTCAGTGCAATTGTCATCTTTTGCACAATCATTGCCCAGACTGCGGCGAAACATGAATTACGCGCAAGCTAGGACGATGTTAATTCAGCGAGGATGGCGACCTGTTGTTAATCCCGAACAAGTTAACAATCCAAATCGCAGCGGTGTCATTGATTATTTAATCAAAAAAGGCTACACAGAAGTTCTCGATTGTTCTGGAACGGGATTAGGTCTTTGTCTGTTTCAATTTAGGAATGCTAGAGGGCAAAATCTGTTTGTATCGACGGCAAATAACGAGCCTCGACAACAAAGCACGATCTATGATTGGAGGATAGAATAAACAATTTTATGCAATTTTAACTATCACCCGTCGCTCGACTATCCAAAATTTCTCTAATTCTCTGCCGAAATAACCGCACTACACTTCTTTGTCCAATAGACCTACTTTGTTCGATCAAACTTGGAATTTCACTTATTGGTAAAAAGGGAAAGGCTAAACTTTGTTCGCACTGTTCGTATCCTCCCTCAATTCGTCGATAAACTAAAAGTGTTTTCTTTGTATATCGCCACAATTCGGTTACGCCTAAAGCTGAATAAATAGCTTGTTTATTAACAGAAGAACTGGTATAATCTGATTCTATCGCTAAATCCGGTGGTGGATCGCCAGGAAGAATAATTTCTTCTCTTCCTCTCACTTCTGCTTCGTTTTGAATGTAAAAACAGGAGTCAGGTTCGATCGCGTTTGTTAAATCTTCTCGTTCCAGTGTTAGCGACCCGGCTTTCAGTACTTCGATACCGAGTTCGTCTGCAATTGCTTCGATAAAGCTTTCTAGTAAACCCTTGGGAAGTTCGTGTTCTAATAACGGCATTCTAATTTCCAATACTCCTCGATCGTAAGCAATTCTCCAAGCGCGATCGTCTCCTACTTCTGACATCAATTTTTTGTATGTTTCCCAACTAACGCCTTTCATCACCACTCTGCTTTCTCTGGCGCTTGCAGGAACGGTTTGTTCGACTAAATTTTTGTTTGTCGTTACCATATTAACTGCTCTCGATCGAGCTTTATATTGCTGCCGTAAATTAGCTGTTTACTATTCTAACGCAACTTGCAAATTAGATTAACTATGGTGCGTCAGAACTTCCTCCAGAGGCAAATCGAGAACTTGGGCAATTTGCTCTGCTGTTAAGCCAATTTTTATCAATCGCGGTATTGTTTCCAGTTTAGCTTGTTTTCTGCCTGTTTCGAGCTTGTTAGACTTGCCGTTAACAGATGTAGCTTCTTTTCCAAGAAATTCCAAATTTCCTAACTCTGATTTTTCATTTACTTCTGAAGGATTGGAACAGTTATTAATACTACCACCAATAACATAATGACCGATAATTTGACTTTTATACTTAGATTTATCAATTCCCAATCTTTCGACACAAGCCCGGAAATTTGACTTATTCAAATCTTCTCCCAAAGCTTCAGAAAGAAGTTGCCAAAGCGCATAAGCTTCATCTTTAGCGTGACCTCGCGTACATTGATATTCTTTGGCAATATCCGCGTATTTCCGATCGCTGATAACGCCTTTGATAATTGCTCTTTGCAGACTATCGAGGTGCTTACCCGTTTGAGCGAAAACGAGTTCGTCCAAATACTTTAACACCTCTGTTGTGTCCATAGCCCTTAAGTCAAAGCCTACTTTATCCGTTATTATCCGCTATAATCCGCCCATTGTAAACATATTTAATAAAACTCCCGTCTTTATCCGTCTTTTTCCGCCAACCATAAGTGATGACACGGTTGAGATGCTGGGAATAAAGTAAAAAGATTACTCAAAGGGGAATTTATGCTCAAAAAAGTAACAATCCTATCTTTGGCAATGATTGGTTTTTCGACAGTTCCTGTATCTGCTGATGGTTTGTTTTCAACTTCAAACTTGAAGATTGGAGATGTCAACATTTCAATCAATAATGAAGGTAAAGTACTGACTAAAACTGAGGCAAGTACGGGAAAATGGTTAGGTGAACAGAAGTTCGGGCAGTTTTATGGCATGATGTGGGTGCCTGAGCATAATGTTCTCTTTGTAGCAGGTGT
>NZ_JACJUP010001137.1:0-2214 GCF_014748295.1 Planktothrix sp. FACHB-1355
TTTACCGGGCGTTGAGGAACGGGTGACTTATAAAGTGCAGTCTACAGTCTGCGGTACTCAGATTTCCTGTTCGATTACTTTGCAAGGGTGGTTATCCCCCCTCATCTGGTCGCTGATTCGAGCCAGTGCCGCACGGGTGGCCGCCGAATTAGCCCACGCAGCTGAGCGAGCGTGCTTGTAGGCTGTTGTAGTTGTTGAAGTTAACAAGCATTGCATCATAGCGATCGTTGAACTATCTTTCATAATCTGGCTTAGCTAATACATAAGAATGCGATCGCTCTGCCAAACAAGCTATTCAAAAAAACCTACTTTTCCTACTAATTGAAAAATCACTCGTTATATGATTGTTGCTATATTTAGCTTCAAGTCAAAAAAGCATGGGTTTAAAAGTAGTGATAAAATTTTTACATTATTTCCATGCGGTTGACTTTTTCTGGCTCGAATAACTGGCTGTGGTGTGAGCTTCGATACTAAGTATGAATAAACTATTTTGCAAAACTTTGGCACTGACGCTAACTTTGTTAGGCAGTGGGCTGCTGCGATCGCACGGAGCAATAGCTGGAGATTTAGCAATCAACGAGGAATCAACTGCCTCACCTACTCCGGGCTTGGCAAATCCGTTTGTTCCCAAGTCATCGGAAAAAAGATCTTCTATGGCAAGGGTAACCTCGGTATCTCAGCTAACAGATGTGCAGCCAACGGATTGGGCGTTTGGCGCATTGCAATCTCTGGTGGAGCGGTACGGTTGTATTGAAGGTTATCCAGATGGCACTTACCGGGGCAACCGGGCGATGACGCGCTACGAATTCGCTGCTGGTTTGAACCAATGTTTGAATCGAATACAAGAACTCATCGCTTCCCTACCCCAAGGCGTCACAAAAGAAGACCTAGCCGCCTTGCAAAGATTGCAAGAAGAATTCGCTAGCGAACTTGCTTCTTTAAGAGGGCGCGTAGATTCTCTAGAAGCTCGTACAGCAAGATTAGAAACACAACAGTTCTCGACTACCACCAAGCTTAGCGGTCAGGTATCGATGTATGTTGGAGATGCCTTTGGGGAAAGGGCTGGCCCAGCGAATAACACGACTTTTGGCTACCAAGCTTTTCTGACTTTCCTGACCAGCTTTTCCGGTAAAGATAGCTTGATCGTCGGTCTGGAAGCCTCTAATCTGGAAGTATTTAGTACGGAAACCCGATTTCCCGAAACCGACACTAGGGGCACTAGCGATGAAACTCGTTTTGTGATTCCGGCCAAGTACGTATATGGATTTGGTAATAACGATATTTCCCTCAACCAATTGCAGTACCGCTTCCCGGTGGGCGACAAATTGACGGTTTCTCTGGATGCGTTTGCCAGCAATCGGGTTCTTTCCGCTAACATTACCACTTTGACCGACTTGGGTACCGGTCCGATATCCTATTTCGGTAAAACAAGTCCCTTACTTTACCCAATTAACCAGCAGGCAGGGATTGGTTTGCAATGGCGGGCTGCTCCCTGGTTAAACGTAGACTTTTCCTTGGCAAACGAATTTACGGCAAATGACCCCAGTAAGGGACTATTCCAGGGAGGTTACGCAGCTTCTGTCCGTCCGGTGATCACTTTGGATCGGCTTAGGGTTACTGGGTCTTATATGAACAGCTACTCGCCTCAGTTCGGAATCGATACGGCTGCTGGTAGTAACCCAGCCAAAATAAATGGGGCAGGGCCGGTGGTGGCAAACACTTTTTTTGTCGGCTCTTTCTATCGATTATTTCCAAATTTTGATGTAGGTGCAGGTCTGGCTCATTCTAAAGTGCGAACTTTGGGAGAAGGCACCAAGGGAGATGCTGAGGTATGGCAGTACGACTTCAATATAGTTTTGTATGATGTGGGCAAAAAGGGAAATGTGGCTGGGCTGACTGTTGGGATACAACCGAGGCTGGGAGGCACCAGTAATGCAGCGCTGGCACAGGCGATCGGTTTAGAACCGGGACAGCGGAGCGATCGCGATGTTGGTTATCATATTGAGGTGTTTTACACCCATCGCGTCAACGACAATATCTCTATTACCCCTGGAGTGTTCTGGCTGACAGCGCCTAACCACGACGAACGCAACCCCGATGTTGTTGTTGGTGCGATCAGAACTACCTTCAGCTTCTAGGTAAGTTGATTTTACCTTGGCGAGGCCGAAGTTTAAATCTAAGATCGTTACTATCGGCTAATTTGAGCTACCTTCA
>NZ_JACJUP010001138.1:0-2197 GCF_014748295.1 Planktothrix sp. FACHB-1355
GGGTTGCTGCTGACGATCGGCGGCACTTTTCTAAACGCTTCTATCACCTTTCCCACCTGGCATGAAGGTGGGCTGGCGATTCAAACTTACTCCCTGGGCGTTACCTATCAAATAGGAGCTGTGCTGCTGGTAGGCTGTCTTGGCGGCAAGAATGCTGGTGCCCTCTCCCAAATTGCTTATTTGGCATTAGGCTTAACTTTCCTACCGGTCTTTACTCAGGGTGGTGGCATCAAATATATTGAACAACCCAGCTTTGGATATCTGTTAGGCTTTGTTCCGGGTGCTTGGCTGTGTGGCTTTTTAGCTTTTAAGATGCCGCCCAAACTGGAATTTCTCGCGCTTAGTTGTATCTGTGGTTTGCTAACAGTTCATTTTTTCGGTCTTAGCTATCTGGTTTTGAGCCATTATTTGAACTGGGGAAGCACCAGTACCCTTGCTTTATTGCCAGCCGCTCAAAAATTGTCGTTCTACGCGCTGCCAGGACAGCTTGCTGTTGTTTGTGAGGTTACGATATTGGCATTTATCTTGCGACGCTTGATGTTTTACTAATCTTTAGTAAGTTGTTCGCGGTTCATGGTTATGGTTCATAGCAACGAACAAAACAATTATTGAACACTGAGAAATAAACAATGAACCAATTGACTAAAAACCGGTTTTTTTGGGCGGCTGCCCTTGTCAGTTTGGTATTAGACCAGTTGACCAAAAGCTGGGTAGTACAAAATTTCGACCTCAATGAAACTTGGCCCTTGTGGAAGGGAGTCTTTCATTTTACCTACGTAAGAAATCCAGGTGCGGCGTTTAGTTTGTTCAGCCAGGACGGCAGTTGGTTACGTTGGCTATCCTTGGGGGTAAGTATCATCTTAATCGCACTGGCGTTGTTTGGGCCAAAGCTTCCAGGTTGGGATCAGCTGGGCTACGGCTTTATTTTGGGGGGCGCTTTGGGCAACGGCATCGATCGCTTTTTATTAAACTACGTCGTCGATTTTCTGGATTTTCGCCTCATTCGTTTTCCGGTATTTAACGTGGCAGATACCTTTATTAACATAGGTATTGCCTGCCTGTTTATCGCCGCGTTCGGAAAACATGAGCCACCGAAAAATCGTCCCTAGTGGGGAAGTGGGGAAGTCAAAAGTCAAAAGTCAAAAGTCAAAATTTCTCCCTCTCCCTCTTCCCTCTTCCCCTAGCCCCTAGCCCCTAGTCCCTAGCCCCTTTCCCCAAAATCTAAAATCTAAAATAAAAAGTATGACTCCTCCTCAGCCTCAACGCCCGCAAACGATTTTCGGTGCGATAACCCAAGCGGTACATACAGTTCAAGCTAAGGTAAACTTTTCCCAACTGGTACTCAAGACGAATGCGAGAGTGCCGGAACTGCGAGTCCAGGATGCAGATGCGGACAAAGCAGAAGTTTACCCTTTGTTAGGAGATCGCTACACCTTGGGACGCAGCTCGAAATCCTGCGATATTGTAGTACGCAATCCGGTAGTCAGTCAGCTTCACTTGTCTTTAAACCGGACTGGACGCCGCCAGAAGTCCTTCGCGATCAAAGATGAAGGTTCAACGAACGGAATTTACAAGGGTAGGCGGCGCATCGCGTCAAAATTGCTGCGCCACGGCGATACGCTCACTTTGGGCCCACCAGAACTGGCAGCGTCTGTCCGCGTTCAGTACTACGATCCGCCACCTTGGTATGTTAAAGCTGCCACCTGGGGGGTGTATGGGGTTGGTGGATTAACGGCATTGATGGTGTTGGCAATTGCGATCGAATGGCAAAAATTCTCCGTGCGTCCCCTGCCAGCTGCCACAGGGGGGCCAGCAGTAGTTTACGCCCGCGATGGCGAAACGCCTTTGCGACAACCGCGCAACAACGCTCACGGGGAAATGAGACAATTGTCGGACTTTTCCCCTTATTTGCCAAAAGCTGTAGTTGCTTCTGAGGATAAACGTTTTTATTGGCATTTCGGTGTCGATCCGATCGGTATTGCTAGGGCAACTTTTATTATCAGTAAGGGGGGCGATCGTCAAGGCGGCAGTACCGTTACCCAACAGGTCGCCCGCAGTTTGTTTCGGGAATATGTGGGCACGCAAGATTCTCTCGGTCGCAAAGTGCGAGAAGCTATTGTTGCCCTCAAGTTAGAATTCTTCTACAGCAAAGACAAACTATTGCTGACTTATCTGAATCGCATCTTTTTGGGTGGCG
>NZ_JACJUP010001139.1:0-2215 GCF_014748295.1 Planktothrix sp. FACHB-1355
TATGAATTTATATTTATGTACCATACATAGCATAGAATTAACCCTAATAGAGAAGATACTAAAAGTAAGGTTTCTCCAGTTCCAGAGAAGAGCTTTTTGTTGGTGTCAGCTAATAAAGAAAGTAATGCTAGTAATATTGATAGTAGTGACACGTAGAAGGTATTCATCTTTCCTCTTCTCTCAGTGATTCTATCCATCATTTCGACATACATTTTGTATTGCTCTAGCAATATCTTCCGATCCTCATCAGTTATTTTGCGATCCTTGTTTTGTTCTTCTTGTGCTTGTTTTTGAGTCATTTTTTAAAAGCCTCTTATTTTTAAATAAATTATGTTTATTCTAAAAAATATAGTTTTTATTCACTCATGCCTGTTAAGTATTGCTCAACCTTAGTAACTGGGTTGCTCGCACACTTTAATTAGACGAGATGGCTTGTATTTGATTTAATTTAAAATTTAACATCTTTCGAGCCTAAGAAAACTTAAAAAAAGCTTAAATTTTCTGACAATCTGATTTACGGGAGTTTAGGCTTATCCCACGGTAAGGCGTTATTAACCTAAACTCCCATAAACTAGGGTGGGCATTGCCCACCCTACTAAATCTGCCTAAAGATAGGCTTGGGTTAATATTTTAATACGATCGCAGCCCAGGAAAAGCCTGTAGCGCTATTTGCCAATACTACGATATTGCCAGGTTTTACTAAATTTTGTTCTAAAGTTTTGGCCAAACCAAATAGAGTATCGGCAGCACCCATGTGACCGTATTCTGATAAAGAAATAAAAGTGTTTCTCTCTGTCAAACCTAGAGACTGAAGAATACTGAGAGAGACTTTTTTCTTAACTTGATTCATAAATATAAAATTGATATCGTTTGAAGAATAACCGCTTTTATGCAAGGCGGTTTTTATAACTTCTAAATAGTTAGTTAAGTAGATTTCTGAAAAAATCTTTTCTAGGGTTTTGGGATTTTTGACGGTTAAATAGTTAAAAGTGCGATCGTACAGATCATTACAGCCAAAAAACTTGGTTCCGCCTCCTTCAACCTTGATATAATCGGCTAATTCCCCGTTAGTAATGCCATGATAGGCTAATATCTGATTAGTAGTTTCCCCTTTTCGTAAAATCGCCGCTGCTGCACCATCAGCCATAATAAATGTGGATAGGCAATCTTTATCTGCATAATTAAGAAGTACAGATAATTTATCGCTACAGACTACGAGGGCGTAACGGGCATCGGGATTAGCAAGCAACATATTACTGCAAATATGAATCCCTAAATTTCCACCATTACAAAAGTTCCTCACTTCAAATGAAAAAGCATTTGTAGCGCCGATTTTATCTTGTATCTTAGCCGCAGGAGACCAAAAACTGTAATCGTAGTGACCTGCACCGCAAAAAGCGATAAAGTTAATTTCTTGAGGAAGAATTCTTGCTTGTTCGATCGCATTTAACGCCGCTTTAATGCCCATATCGCTGGGATGTTCGTCCACTTCTGCGATATGTTTTTGCTGCATTCCGATTTTTTCTATAAAAACCGATACTGGAAAATTCGACAGCTGCGCTATTTCCTCGCTGGTTAAAATCCGCGAGGGAATATAGTATCCTATAGCTGCAATTCCAATTGTGTCTGTTTGGTTATTCACCTGCTTAATTCCGGGTGTAGAAGCTTCTCCCCTTTTCTAAAGGGGAACGTCTCACTTCATTTAGTTTAGCTATTAGCACCTCTCAAACTTTTACCGAACAGCGGAATTCTTTTAACAGCGCCTCAGCAACTCCCAAGTTGTAAGGAAAAGGTGGTTTCACAGGACGATAATCGCGCTCGTGGGGTGGGCCATGACGCAGTACTGCGTTTACTAATAGACACGGTTCATCGCTGAGATTGATTGCTCCGTGCAGAACGCCGACTGGGATTGTCACTACTTTTGGTTGACAATCGCTCATCAGTGTGTATTGATAGCGCCGATTTTCTAAGGTGACCAGTACAAAGGTTCCCCGCACTACGAAAAGTTGGTCTGTTTGAAATCTGTGTACAAACATCTCTTCGATTGTACAAGGCGGTATTTGCACCAGCATCGTCTCGTCACTGGACTGAGGGGTATAAAACTCTGTCATACCCGCTTTTACTGAACTTAAAGGACGAATTTGAATTGTTCTTAAGGTCATAGAAAATCCTGTCAAACTGGTGTTTTATCTTTAGTCTAGCGCGGTAAATTTAA
>NZ_JACJUP010000114.1:0-9866 GCF_014748295.1 Planktothrix sp. FACHB-1355
GATGTTGTACCAATTTGGGAGAGCCAAGTGGAGGTTTCATCGCATTTTGAACCCCCGTCCCTTTAGGGCTGGGGTGGCTTCAGATTAAACTCGTATTCTCAACTATACCATCCGATTTTTTGAGAACAAACAAACTGCCATCTCCACCACGTCCAATTCGGCAATCTCGATCCAAATAAGTAATATCAAGCGTGGCAACTCGACCGACTGGATTATTAGCAGCTACAACTTTGAATGGGTTGAGTTGAGGCGTATTAATACCGATGATTTTATCAATTGATAAATAGCGTTTGTCAAAGTAGACGTTGATGCGTTTGTCTGGGACAGGTGCTGAATCTTCTCCAGCAGGTTCAAAGCTAGCCGTCACTTTCACATATCCCGATAATAATCCTAAATAATGTTGGACAAAAGCAATATTGAAAAACTGTTTGTTGCTGACATTAATCACTTGATATACTTGGCCTAGCTTTAATCCCAATGGTAGGGAAACTAAAGAGCGGATTTCTCTAGCAGTGGAGTATTGCAGTTGCCAATTTCCCTCTAGTAAAGAAATAGCATTTAGCAAAGGTTTCGGATTGGGGTTGCAACTTTCTAGTTGAGCGGTCAACTGTGCGATTTCTGCGGCGGTCGTTTTGTCGATCTGCACATCGGTAATCGGCGAGCCATCTTTGTTAGTTTGAATAGCATCAAGAGCAGCTTGTAATTTTTCTTTTAAAGAGAGTAAATTATTCAAGGATTGACACCTAGCTGTTGATAGCGACAAGATTTATTATTCTGGAAAAATGTCTAATAATCAACCATCATTCACGAACAATACAGAAGTAGTCGTAATTGGTAGCGGTATAGGCGGTTTGAGTTGTGCTGCCATATTAGCACGCTATGGTATTGATGTCACCGTAGTAGAAAGCCATTCGATCGCAGGGGGTGCGGCTCATGCTTTTGAACGCAATGGCTATCAGTTTGATTCTGGGCCATCTTTATATTCTGGTTTGTCCTACACCCCTTCCCCCAATCCCTTACTGCACCGCAAAATCTTGTATTAGTATCAATTCCTTCCGTTATCGATTCATCTTTAGCACCGCCAGGTAAGCACGTTATTCACGTTTATACTCCAGGTAATGAACCTTTTTCGATTTGGCAAGGTATGGAACGCAATAGCAAAGCATATGCCTTGCGAAAACAAGAACGCGCTGAGGTAATGTGGCAAGCTTTAGAAAGAATTATTCCCGATATTCGCGATCGCACAGAAGTTACTTTGGTGGGTACTCCCCTCACCCACGCCCGATTTTTGCGTCGCCATCGCGGTAGTTATGGGCCAGCAATTGCAGCAGGTAAAGCTTTATTTCCGGGTGCGACGACACCTTTGTCTGGGTTATTGTGTTGTGGAGATTCGACTTTTCCGGGGATTGGGATGCCTGCGGTGGCTGCTAGTGGGATGATGGCTGCTCATACGATCGCTCCAGTGCAGCAACATTTACAATTGCTCAATGAGATTCTTTAAAATCTTGGCTATTATACTTTCTAACAGGATATACTTCACAACATCAATGAGGAGAAATTCACAATGGAAACTAGACCGCCTTTACCTCCTTTTACTTTGGAAACTGCAAGAGCGAAAGTACAAGCGGCTGAGGATGCTTGGAATACTCGCGACCCCGAACGAGTTGCGTTAGCTTATACGGAAGATTCAGTTTGGCGAAATCGGGCTGAATTTTTCACTGGCAGGGAGAAGATTCGCGAATTTCTCACCCGTAAATGGAATACAGAACTGGATTATCGACTTAAAAAAGAACTGTGGAGTTTCACCGATAATCGCATCTCTGTCAAATTTGAATATGAATATCATACGGATTCCGGTCAGTGGTATCGTGCTTATGGCAACGAACAGTGGGAATTTGCCCCGAATGGATTGATGCAACGGCGAGAAGCTAGTATCAACGATCTGCCGATTTTGGAATCGGAACGCAAGTTTCGGCGGTCACGTTAGTTGTGACCGAACATAACTATATTGTTCCTTGAGAAACACTAAAAATGTCACAATAATTTTCAATTTTCAATTTTATTAGTATGCAACAGCAGGAATTTCATCACAACCTTGTCAATATTCTTCAATCTGCGTTGGGTTTGCTGGAACTCGATCGAAACTCCCAACTTTACCGAGATGTGACATCTGTCTGCAACCATCTCGCCAATCCCGGTTTTCGGATTGCTGTTTTTGGCCCGTTTAATTACGGCAAGTCAACCTTAATCAACGCTATCCTGGGAAACCGCGCTTTGCCGATCGACATTATCCCCACTACGGGTGCTGCTATTTATGTCAAGTACGGAAATGAGCTAAGAACTCGCATTACCATGACGAATGGCAGAGAAATTAATGAAAGCGGTACGGAAATACTCAAGCAATTTGCTATCCTAGATGGCGATCGCAGAATGCGAGATGATGTCGCCTCGGTGCAGGTTTTTTGTCCTCACCCATTTCTGCAAAATAATGTAGAATTACTCGACTTACCGGGAACGAACGATCGCGAAGAACAAGACAGTTTAGTTCGCGACAAACTCCTCACCGCAGATTTAATCGTGCAAGTGTTAGACGGTCGTCAGTTAATGACATTAGGAGAGCGAGAGAAATTGCGCGATTGGCTGCTGGATAGAGGCATAAAAACCATTGTTTTTGTTGTTAACTTTCTCAATTTACTCGAACCGGAAGACCAAAAAGAAGTTTACAAACGGTTGCGTTTTTTAGCCGAAAGTTTTCGCGCCGATTTACCGACAAATATCAGCAACCTTTATCGCGTTGATGCACTACCTGCTTTGAGAGCGAGATTAAAAGGAGATGTTGCGGCTGCACAAAGTAGCGGACTGGCTGGTTTTGAATCGGCTCTGCAAAGTATTTTAGCAGTAAAACAGGAGCAAATGGGCGATGTGCGGCTGCCGCGTGCGATCGCGATCGGCTCTCAAATCAAGCAAATATTACAAGCCAAAATACAACCTCTTGCCACCGAAGTAGAAACCGCAGAAAATAAGCGCAATTCCAAAATTCAGATTCAACAAAAAGCCGAAAATCTAATTAAACAAGGCTTTGCAACCAGCATTAAAGAATTCCGAGACTGGCTGCACGAACAAACAATTTTATATCGCTATCAATCCGAAGCCACCGCCGCACTTCAACAAAATCAATTTAGCACCTGGGAAAGAGATTTTTTCAAACCAACAGTTGCAAAGCATCAACAAGAAATTGTCAAATGGATTAGCCAAGCTTGCGAGTTTTTCAATTACACTCAACCCGAAGAACTATCAATTTCATTTCCATCGCACCCACAAGTAACTTTACCGAATAAACCGACAAGTTCGGATAATCTGAGCGATACTGCTCCCGTAGCTGTAGCGACTGGTTTGGGTTGGGTTGCGGGTGGGCCAATAGGAGCGGCAGTGCTGGGCGGTGCAGCTTATCTTTTAAATAAAAATATCAAACAAGACAAGCAAGGATCGTCAAGCAATGCTTATCAAAATCAAGCTGCACAACTTTATACCGATGCGGCAAAAGATTATCTAAGTCGCTTCAGTAGCGAAGCGCTTTCAGCACTGCACCAGTATGAAGAAAAAGCCGCAAAAGTTCTGAATTTTAAAATCCCCGACATTCCTCCAGAACTTACTAACAAGCGTCATCAACTAAACTTGTTAAATACTTGCTTGCAGAACCTCGATCGAGAATTGCAATCTATCAATTAATATCTTGTCCCGTAGCATAAAAAACCCTTCTTTATCTGCGTTTATCTGCCTACATCTGTGGTAAAAATTTCACCCTTGATTCCCACAGATATCCCCGACTTCTCCCAGAAGTCGGGGATATGGCCAAACTCTCATCAACGTTCGATCGCTCCCACTCTAATGTACATTAATAGTTAGAGATGAAAAAACTAACAACATTTTATTTATGACCAACATTGATAACTACAACTCGATTCACATTCGCAACATGGAAATTGATGACCTTGCGCCCGTGTACCACTTGGGCGAAGATGTGTTTACCAGCGATTTGTATCCTTATTTATATCGAACGTGGGATGAATGGGAGGTACTCGGACTTTATAATACCGACCCCGAATACTGTTTGGTTGCAGAAATAGACGATCGACTCGCCGGCTTTATCTTGGGAACGATTATTAACAAGCCATCGTGGACTTATGGATATATCATCTGGCTGGGAGTTAATCCTAACTTTCAGCGTCGGGGTGTAGGCGATAAACTGGTTGATAAGCTAGTGGAACGTATGATCGAAGATGGGGTGCGTTTCATGATGGTAGATACCGATCCGGCGAATATCCCAGCAGTGAAATTTTTTAACCGTAAAGGTTTTGGCAATACCCGTCAGCACGTTTTCTTATCGATGAATTTAAGCAAGCACGATTATTATGGCAGATTAATTTCTTACGAACGAGAAAAAGCGGAAAGGGCAGCTTACAGTCGATCGCGTCGTCGTCCCACCAATAAACCTCAAGAAATTGTCAGCGAAGCCGCTAGCAAAGTAATGGTAACGGAACCCTCATCGCCTGCTGATGATAGTCCCGATCGACCCTCGCTTTCATAATAAATATTACTGACTTGCTAATTTACCTCAAATCTCACCCAAACAAATGCCAGAACAGCAAATTCATTGGCAAATTCAGCCAAAAATTGAGCCGCCAGAGTGGTTCGTTCAAGCAGTCAGACAGTACGCAGAATTACCGGGAAATTATGCTGCCCAATTGCTATGGCAGCGCGGAATTCGCGACGCCGAACATCTGGCAGGATTTTTGAAACCGCAGCTGTACAAACCAGCCAGTCCCTTTGAATTCGGTCAGGAAATGCACTGGGCGATCGAAAGATTGCGGCAAGCTATCAATGCGGTTGAAATTGTGGCGATTTGGGGTGATTTTGATGCCGATGGCATCACTTCAACTGCCGTTTTGTGGGATGGATTGGGACAATTTTTTGCCCAAAATATTAACTTATTATACTACGTTCCCAATCGCCTAACGGAATCCCACGGACTCAACTTTCAGGGAATTGCTGACCTGGCGGAACGGGGAGTAAAACTGATAGTTACTTGCGACACTGGCAGTACAAATTTGAGCGAAATTGAATACGCTCGTGAATTGGGAATCGATATAATTGTCACAGATCATCACACGCTGCTACCAGAACGTCCGCCAGTAACGGCTATTATCAATCCCCGGAATTTGTCGCCGTCACACCAGCTATTTAATCTTTCCGGAGTTGCTGTTGCTTATAAGTTGATAGAAGCGCTTTATCAAACTCTGCCAGATATTCCCAAACAGCCTTTAGAAGATTTGTTGGGTTTAGTCGCAATTGGGTTAATTGCCGATTTGGTTAATTTGAAAGGCGATTGTCGGTATTTAGCACAATTGGGAATAGAAAAACTGCAAGAAGATTTACAGAACCCGCCAAAATTGCGGCGGCGTCCTGGCGTTGGAAATTTGCTGGAATTTTGCAAGAAAAGTGGCGATCGTCCAACCGATATTTCTTTCGGAATTGGCCCCCGCATTAATGCCGTCAGTCGCATACAAGGGGATGCTAGCTTCTGCGTAGAATTGCTTACGAGTCGGGAGATCGATCGCGTCGAAAAATTGGCACGAGAAACCGAATTAGCTAACGCCCGCCGCAAGTCATTACAAAAAGATGTCGAACAGCAAGCAGCCCAAAAATTAGCACAATTAGATTTATCGACAACTAGCATTATTGTACTCACAGAAATGGGTTGGCCTGTGGGCGTTTTGGGTTTAGTTGCCGGTCAAGTTGCTCAACAAACCGGTCTTCCCACGATTTTATTAAGCCTAGAAGAAGCCGAAGAAAACATAGAAAACGATCGGGAAATTTCTCAATCTAAAATCCCAAATGCCAAATCTAAAATTGCTAGGGGTTCTGCGCGATCGGTCAATCAAATCGACCTTTATCAATTGGTGAAAGCTCAAGCGCACCTTTTAGATCGTTTTGGCGGTCATCCCTTGGCGGCTGGGTTGAGTATTCCTGTTGAGAATATCCCCCTATTTACAGAGGCGATAAATCAACAATTGCGGCAACAAATTGGCGGAGAAGAAGGTAAATTAGGAACCAGAATAATCTCAGCAGATTTGGTCGTAACTGTAGCTGATTTAGGAATAAATTTGTTTCGCGAACTGAAACTTTTAGAACCCTGCGGTATGGGCAACTCCGTACCGCAGTTGGTAATTCAAGATTGCTGGTTTGAGAATATCAAGAATCGCAATATTCAGGATGCGACGGGAAAAAAGGTTCAATATATTAAAACCGAGTTTCAAATTTGCGATCGCTCTGCTCAAATTGGATTTCCCGGTGTTTGGTGGGGTCACTACAAAGACGAAATTCCGCCAGGACAATGCGATGCAGTTGTAGAACTTGATTTCAATACTTACAATAAGCGCTATGAAGTGCGGTTAATTGCTGTGCGATCGCGCCAATCAAATCTTACCTTATTCAGTCCCGATCTCAGTCAAACAGAGTGGATTTTAGACTGGCGAAATAAAGCAGATGAATTGCAAATAGATTATTTAAACCTGCCAATAGAAGAAGGCATGATTAAATCGGAAATCTCCAATCTGAAATCTCAAATTAATGAGAAAACTTTGATAGTTAGAGAATGTCCGAGTCACTGGGATGATTTGCAATTGTGGTTTCGACGCGCTTTGCAGGCAAAACAGCAATTAGCCATTGCCTATCCACCGCCGCCACAAATACCTCCCAGCCAAGTTTGGCAAAATCTCGTCGGCATTGCCAAATATCTCAGCCGTACCGGTAAAACGGCTACACAAGCTCAATTGCAACAGAAACTCGGTATTGGCGATACTACCTTGCTCTTAGGGTTGCAAACATTAACTAAAATAGGGTTTGAGGTCAAAAATGGGGATGGTAACTTTAAGATTACGGGAAATACCGAGTTAGAAGCATCGAGTTTGGCGGGGGAAATTTATAGTGCGATCGCACAATTTTTAGCCGCTGTCCGAGAAGAACAATTTCGCCGCCAGTATTTCTATGAAGTTCCTTTAGATATCATTCGATCTGTAGTCAACCAAAACACTTTTTTTCAAAATGATTAAATTCCCAAATCATTTTTTGATTAATTTCCATTTGACTGCTTTGCCTATCGTCCTTGGCACACCGTACAACTTACTAAAAAACAAATTCCATAAATATCCATATTGGGGAAAATATTTAACTAAAAGTACATCGGAAACCACATGAAATCTCGGTGGTTTCAGGGCAGCAGGCTTATCAATATATCTGATTTGTTCTGGCTTTGGCATCCAGTGACCGATAATAGCATCCTTCTCAAAAAATTTAGCCTGTACAAATAAACCCAACAAGCGATCGAAACCCGTTGAAGGTATCCAGGTTATCGCCCCTAGCACTTTTGTTGCCTGCGATAAATCGGGAAGGGCTTTTTGAACTAGCTCGTTTTTCCAAACAATATTATTGAAATTCTCAAAATGATAGCCAAAATTATCTTTTCTCTCTCCCAAAGGCCATAATATGTATTGAATATCCAAATTTTTGTCTAAAGGAGCAACTGGAATTTCCAGCAATCCCGTATAATTTCCTTGCTGATAAGGATAGGGATTTTCTGGTGTCTTTTGGCAGACTTCCAGTTGATTAACATCAGGGATTGCATTCCATTCTTTTTTAATGCGTTCCTCATCTTTAAAATCAATATTCTCCTTTTTTAACCTGAGAACCCAACTTTCAGGAAATTTATGAAAATAGTTCTTTGTTAATTCTTCCACATCTGGATGTACGAAGTCATCGTCATCTAAAGCCAGAACATATTCGCCACTAGCATTTAGCAAACCGACAAACCGTTGCATCATCTCGCCTTTGTAAGGGCTTGTTAAAATTTTGACTCTGGGGTCATCTACGGGTCGGATTGGGATGTTGGGGTAATAAACTAAAACAAATTCAACATTACCCTTTACCTTCAATAACTGTTCTAACCAATAGTCAGAATATTTGCCTGTCGTCGGAGTAACAATAGAGAGAATCGGTTTTTCTTTCATTTTCCACAAGCCTAATTAAATTATTTACAAAATTTCCTGTAGATTTGCTTGGCGTTCGCACTGTCTTTTTACCGTAAAACCTTGCGACTGCCAAGCTTTGAGGTTTACCTCTGTTAATTTAGTCAATTCCGAACATTTGGGAGAGTAAAATTGACTGATGACAGCCCAGGACAAACTGCGAGTCAATCCCCACGCAGTTAAGAGAAATGACTCGCGATTGCCAGGAATTCCCTGCTCTTTAACGATATCTGGTTCTACCCAAATTCCATGCGATCCTAAGATAATTTGCGCCAACCACTTCGCCCTTGGCAAATGGGTGAGAGAGGTAATCAATTTCACCTTATGAACCTGCCACTGACTGAGGATTGGCTGACTGAAGTAAAAGTTACCAAAAGTGGTTTTAGCACACTTTTCTAACAAAACATTTTGCATGGGAGCATTTGCACGTCGAAAAATCAGCAAAATGCAGGGGTCTTTTGAGCCTCCAGAAATAATTATTGGGGTTTGGGGATATTGTTTTGCCAATTCAGCTACATAAATCTCTCTGGTGATACTACCTCCCAGTACGAGAAAAGCATCGACAGGCCCTTGGGATGCCTTCTGCAAAATTATACCAATATCGATCAGCCAAATTCCCAGTATGAGGCATAAGCCACTCAGCCCTAGCAAAATAAATCGATTGCGAATTAAACGCAACAGATGCCGGCGAATCGAGATTTTTGGCTGCATAGGAATTTTGAAGACGGCGATCGCTCATGCTTTCTATTTTGCCTTAATGTCCTGGTGATGTGCTGCCAAGCTGGGTAACAAGATGAACCAGTTCTGGCAAAATCAGTTTTTCCACAGCCAGTTTTACCGCATTGGTAGAACCGGGAAGAGAAAATACCAGTTTCTTTTTATACACCCCGGCGACTGCCCTAGATGCGATCGCCCGCGAACCGATTTCCTGATAACTCAGCCAGCGAAACAACTCCCCAAAACCAGGTAAAGTTTTTTCCAGCAATAGTTCGATCGCATCGTAGGTCGTATCTCGTGGCGCAATGCCAGTACCGCCATTAAAAATCAAAGCTTGCAAATCCGGGCGATTACCCAAGCTTAACATTTGCTCCTGAATCTGCGTCGGTTCATCCTTGAGAATTGCATAAGCTGCCACCGCATGACCTGCATTTAACAGTAACTCTTTCATGAGATTGCCACTGCGATCGGTTTCTGAAGTGCGCGTATCGCTGACAGTAATTACCGCGCAATTTACAGTAAAATTAGATGAATCTGGATGAGGAATTTTAGTCATACTTGCTGTTACTTATTACCGCTCGGTCATCGGTCAACTTGACCGATGACCGATGACCAATTATGATTTGGTAAATCCTAAACCATGCTCTTCAGCATAGCGACTCATGAATCGCATAAAACGATCCCATTCTTCAACCGATTTCATCCCATAAAAAACTTCCAGTGCCTCTGGTTTACCGTTGATGAATTTAGCTTTTACATCCTTTATGACTAATTCGCCTTCCTCATCAATCAGGTACATCCCAGTAATCTCGTCTGTGCTGCTTTGACTCAGAGCCTTGGGATTTTGGAAATAAAACGTAGCCGTGCCGTTGGTGTTATCCCGCGAACGGGTGAGCTTAACATCGGGCACAACATCTTCATTGATGCCTCTGGAAAACTGAATTTGAGCCATGATTGCTATTCACATATAAATCGGTTTATTAATTATTTTCTCATCAATGTTACTCTCGCGAGCATATTGGCATTGCTCTTGCAAGGGACACTCACCGCAACGGGGGTGCCTAG
>NZ_JACJUP010001140.1:0-2252 GCF_014748295.1 Planktothrix sp. FACHB-1355
CTTTTAATGCACTAATTATTTACAATACTTGCTAAATTGTCCAGACTGTCAACCCCAGCCCGCCTTCTATAGAAACGTGAAAAATCAAGCGATCGCAGCGTTACAGCAGTTGCTTAATTTATTATTAAAACGCCAAAAAATTTTTAACCTATATTTAACTTATACAGTTAAAAAATAATTAAATTTAAGGCCAAACAGAAAAATCTTCGGCAAACTGAGAAAGGGATAAAAGCTGAATCCGCTTGTCATAGCGAATAGATTCGTGTTGCGCTTGAGTATTGTAGCCCCAATCTGCCAAATAAAGCCTTACCTCATTCAATTCTGGCTGATTTTTCACCCCTTGCAGCGTTTTCAGCCGATCTTCCACAAACCAGATCGCTGGGGATTCAGCTGAAGCCTCTATCAATTCGATTAAAAGTTGAGACTTAGGACGCCGATACTCTTTACCAAAGATCGATCCTTCAGACATCGCGATATTCTGTTCCTGCAATAGTTGCCGAACAAATCGTCCCTCTTTAGTCGTGATAATATAAAGCTGAACCGGACTGGCAATAATTTGTTGCAATCGTTCTACAACTCCCGGATAAAAGCGATGCAGACTCAGCCATTCGGCTAAATTGCTGGCAATCCATTCATCCCTGATGCTGTCCAGCTTTGCGCCCATATCTGTAGCTTTCAGACCTTCTCCAACGAGGATTTGCTGAGCGATCGCTACCCAATCCTGCCAAATCTTCTCCTCCGGTATACCCACCAGTAAGGCACGCAGCAGCACAGGCATTTCCCAGCCCACCTCAATCACAGGTCGCAGGTGATAAAACCTCGCCGCTAAATCCTCCGGCGGCGTTAAATTTGTAGGCGACCACACTTGACAATAAGTGCGCCAAGCCGTCTCAAAGTACTCGATCAGCCCGTCGCAAATAACACCGTCAAAATCGAGAGCTAGAATGTTGGGATTATTTTCTGACATTTTTTTAATTAACTGGGGTGCAAGGATTCGAACCTCGGAATGTCTGGACCAAAACCAGATGCCTTACCACTTGGCGACACCCCATCGCGCTGCCTTAACTATATTAACAGTTGGTTACGGTAGTTTGTCAAGTATTCCCACGAAAGTATCAAAATTTTTTCGATCGATTTGGGGATAGGGCGTCGGGGTGAGGGGAGCGGGGGAGCGGGGGAGCGGGGGAGTGAGAAAATAAATATTTTTCCCTCTTCCTCTTCCCTCTTCCCTAACCCCGACGCCCTAATCCCTATCCCCTGCGATTAAGCTGGATAAATCCGCAGCCGTCGATTCGGCTCATCGCCAAAACTGGTCGATCGCAAACGGTAATGCTCTACCAGCTCATGTTGCATCTTTCGCACCGTAGCCGATCGCGGTAACAATTCCACCGGCTGACCCTTGGGAATCACAATTTGCTCCACAGCCAATCGCGCTTCTTCCAAAGCTTCCAGCTCGTCATCGCTGCCACTTTGGGCAAACAGCCGCAGATCCGCAGTTTCCGGCAAACTGGTGTCATCGATATTCAACATCCGTTGCAGAGCGTGGACAATCTGCGGGATATTGCTGTCCTTGATCGCATGGATAGGAAGGTGATGCGCTTTAGCAACGTGTCGCAACTTAGAATGATTTTTAACGTGCGACCTGAGCGCCAACACTGCATCAGCACTATCCAAGTCTTTTGTCAAGACTACAGGCAAATTCAGTACCCGAATCGCTTGTTCCAACTGATGGCGGCTGACACCATAGGGATAGACGTGCAGGGGCAAATCTTCCCCATTCGGCCCAGATGTTTTGGCATCGACATCAAAAAAATCCGCCTGTGGGAAAGAAGCATCCAGCAACTGCTCGAAACTGGTAGTTTCATTATGGCTATGGCGATCGGTTTCTGCCTTTGCAGGTATCGGCGTCATTTGCCCAGAAGCTCGCCAGCCCATCGGTCGCCAAGACGGTGTAGGTTGCCCTAAAGCTGGAGCAGCCGGCAACTCCCGCGTAATCTTGACTTCACCGGTATCGCTGACTGTCCTGACTTGCAAACTCGGTTGCCGTCCCCGCAGCAAACTATCCACAGTTTCCGCAGTACTTTCGTGTACCACCCAGCGTTGCCGTTCCAGCATTTCCACCGCAATTTCAAATGTGGGCGGCGCTTTGCGCTCCAACACCGTTTTTTGAGAACCCCGGCGGCGAGCTTCTTCATCTCCCAAAGTTACAGCCTGAATACCGCCCACCAAATCAGATAGCGTAGGGTTTTTCA
>NZ_JACJUP010001141.1:0-2203 GCF_014748295.1 Planktothrix sp. FACHB-1355
AGTATTATCGAGCATTTCTGGTTTTAGATTTAAGAATATACAATAATTTTTTTACTTGACAAAGTTGCTCTCTCTTTTGAGAGAGCAAGAGGATGAAAAACGAAAGTTATGTTACGCGCAGCTAAGAAATATTAAAAAAGCGATCGCAACCTAAACAGTTTGCGATCGCTTTGGACTGGAGAATGGTTATCTAAATGCCTCGATCGTCTCTTGAGCTTGGTCTTGAGTAGCGTCCTGAGTCGTAATCTGAGTTAGAACGGGAATTGTAACCATAGGAGCTCAGCACTAAGTCAGAGCGGAGTCTCAGATCCAAATCGCTGTCGGGGTCGATGATGACAACTTTAGCTTTATCTCGATTGCGCCCCAGGAGCAGTCCTCCTGCTGCACCCACTCCAGTACCGGCTAAAACTTCCAGAGGTCTGATGCGTCTGTCGCCCGTTACACCTGATATTAGTGCTGCTGCTGCCGAACCGACTGCTGCACCTGTCAAGATAGAAGTTGTGTTTGTACCGCCTCTGCTTACTTCTTCTGTTCTGGTAATTACATCAGAAGTAGCATTAATCGAACGGCGGGAACCTCTATCTATAATTAGGTTTCTCGCAACAAACCGGGAACCTCTACCGTAGGGTTCTATTTGACCCTCTACCTGGCTTCCAGATGGAATCAATACGCTGCCATCACGCCCTAATACGTCGTCCGCTACTGTTAGGGTTATTCGTGCTGTTTCGTCAGGTGCTAAAACGATTTTGTCTGCTTCTTCATATCTGACTGGAATGTTGGTTCCAGAGGGAAGTCTGTAATCATATCGTTGCGATTGAGCTACGCGAGATTGTGCTAACGCGGGGGATGCAACGATGATGGGAGCAGCTGTAGTAGCTGTCATTCCTAATGCGATTAGTGCGGCAGTTGTTTTCTGCAAGCGATGCAAATTAAACATTTCTGGCCTTCTCCTCTTTGTCTTTGTTATATCGAATGACGCTCTCTCGCAAAGTTTGTTTCTGATAGTGCTAATTGAGATTTTTTGGTTGTGTGGCCTCAATAAAGAGACTCTATTTTTGGCAAGCCATCGTTTGCGCCAAAATATTTATGAGATGCTGGAGCTAAGGTTATCTATTTAGCCATTTTGTTGGCTCCATTGCTTTCTCTTGTCACATTGTAACTAAATGGCAAAGCGCTATTCCTCAACCCCAAGCCATACGACTATTTGCCGATGATTTTTTGTTGTGAGGACAACAAAATTTTATTCACACTCTAGAGACGTAAGATTATTAATCTAGTTCCTTACTATAGTTGTTGGTTTTGCGATCGCCTTCCTTCTACTGGGTGATGGGCTGGCGGCTGACTACGCAGAGCGTGGAGTTAATATTGGCACAATTGCGCTACTTAGGTTACCGAATAGTCTGACCGTCAGCTATGGGCAATAACAATGTGTCCTCTATTTCCTGTCGCACTTTGCGACTGACATAACAATCGCTATTCAGGCATTCTACAAGTAACTTATTGGCATTATAATAATCGTGAAGCAATCTTTTTTGCTGTTTGCTGAACTGCCAATCATGACAGATATTGCGATGCTTAACTATTACTGCTTTTAATTGCTCTATCCAAGCTTGACTGTTAACTTCCCACCATTGTTTGAATATCCATAGATCGGCGTCAGGATTTGGTAATAAATTTTTGAGTTCTTGCAAAGCTTCTCCTAATTTTGGTTCGAGGGAAAGAGCGCGATCGCACGCCAGAAAAAATGCGCCTTTGAAAGGGTATGGATAATGAGCTAAATCTAGGTTACGGCTGCGATCGCAAGTAAGGGCAAGCAAATCGTCAAGACCGACATCTAATGCGCGGATATTGCCCAATATAACCAGAATGAAAAGGCTCGGATCTAGGGCGCGTATAAGTTCGGGATCGCGGTAATCGATCGGGTTCATCTGAGGATGTCGATCGTAGGCAAGATTAAAGTAAAAAGCTCGCACAGCAGCAGGTTTATAGGGAACTGCTACTGAAAGTGATTTCTCTCTTACCCATATCAAAAATTCTTGCAATTTTTGATCGGCAGCTACAAGTCGATCGACCTGCTTTTTCATTAACTGTAATAAGTAATCAGCAGGCTGCAACATTCCTGCTGCCAACAAAAATACTTCTCGCCAGTATTTATCTGTAATATGGCAGACCAAATTTTGCAAAGATTTTTCTAATGCCGGCG
>NZ_JACJUP010001142.1:0-2224 GCF_014748295.1 Planktothrix sp. FACHB-1355
GGCAGATTGGGCAACAGAATACACTGATTTGATTTTATCGATCAAAATAGTCGATTCTCTGGAAGATGCGATCGCTCACATCCACAAATACGGTTCCAAACATACCGAAGCCATAGTCACCGAAAATTCATCCACCGCCGCGACATTTCTCGCCCAAGTTGACGCTGCCGGAGTCTATCATAACTGTTCCACTCGCTTTGCCGATGGCTTCCGCTACGGCTTCGGTGCAGAAGTAGGAATTAGCACCCAAAAAATGCCACCGAGAGGCCCTGTTGGATTGGAAGGTTTGGTAACTTATAAGTATCAAGTTGTCGGCGACGGTCATGTTGTCGCCACTTACGCCGGTAAAGATGCCAAACCTTTTACGCATCGAGATCTGTAATTGGTAATTAACACAAGTTGCTAGTTATTTGCTTTCTGGGTATGTTGTTGGGCTCATATCCTTGTTATCCCTCGAATCAGGGGGCTAAAGCCCAACTACGTACCTAATTTAAGCTTGAATAATGTAACTAGCAACTTGCGATAATATCATGTCCGGTTGCATCGGTAGCGTCAAAAAGAGAGCGCTCACATCTGTGTTCATCTGTGGTTAAATTTTCACCCACGATTCGTGCAGACAATCCTTAACATCATTCTTACAGTACCGATGCTACCGGACACGATATAATTAGTCATCGGTCATTTGCTTTCCCACAAATAATAAATGTCTGATGGCTAATAAGTACAATTCTAAAGAATACTGAAGATTTAATCTCACAAACATTTAGGAGTGAGGAGAAAATTTCTTCCGACGCCCTAATCCCTAACCCCTAATCCCTAACCCCTAATTATGGATTGCATTCACGTTACTGGAATTAGTTGCTACGGTTACACTGGCTACCTACAAGAAGAACAGGTACTGGGACAGTGGTTTGAAGTGGATCTTACTTTATGGCTGGATTTGTCAAAAGCAGCTAAAAGCGATGCGATCGAAGATACCCACGATTATCGCAGCACGATCGAAACAGTAAAGCATTTGGTGAAGTCATCTAAGTTTGCATTAATCGAAAAGTTAGCCGAGACGATCGCATCCACTATCCTGGAAACTGAGAAGGTAACGCAAGTTCGAGTTAAGGTGACAAAGCCCTCAGCCCCGATTCCCGACTTTGGCGGTAAGATCGCAATCGATATTACCAGGGGAAAACCGCAGTAACTTTAGCAAGAAGGGAAAAACAGTGCCATTTCGCATATTGAGTTTAGACGGCGGGGGTATTCGCGGCGTTATCCCTACCGTTATTCTTGAGGAAGTAGAAAAATTAATCGATCGCCCTTTAAATCAGTACTTCGATTTGATTGCAGGGACTTCCACTGGGTCGATTTTAGCAGCTGCGATCGCCACAGGACGAAGAAGCCGGGAAATCCTCGAACTCTACAGGCAAAAAGGCAAAATTATCTTCCCCTACACCAGTCGTTGGTCACCTCAGCGACTAAAATTGCTGTTGGAATACGGTTTCTCAGCGCCTAAATTTTCCGATCGAGGTTTGATTAACGCTTTGAAAGAGCAGTTCGGTAACACGAAGCTGTCTGACATCGACACATCGCCACGATTGTTAATTACCGCCTACGACACGATCGATCGACAAACGATCGTTTTCAAAAGCTGGCAAAAATACAAACCTTGGATAGATGCTCCCTTGTGGGAACTGTGTGTTTCTTCCTCCGCTGCACCAACTTATTTCCCCGCACATTTACTGAAAACTCAAGACAAAGACTACTCCCTCATTGACGGCGGCGTTGGAGCGAACAATCCTACCGCCTGCGCCGTTGCAGAAGCACTCCGCCTAGATAATCCCGTCAGGGAAATTTCTGTTCTCTCCATTGGTACGGGGAATTCAACTAATTCAATTCCCTTTGCACAAGTTCGCGCCTGGGGAATAGGAAATTGGATATGGGGAGGACGCTTGATAGAAGTATTATTCGATGCTTCCGCCGACATTAACGATTATATTACTCGCCAAGTAATGAGTCCTCCAGAACTTGGCGGTAGAGCGTCTACTCGTTACCTGCGCCTGCAACCTACCATCAAGAAAGATATGATAGATGACGCCACAGAGCAAAATATTTCCAGGTTAATAGAGTTGACACAAAACTATATGCAGCCGAATCGAGAAGTACTCAAAAACTTCTTACAACAAAACTTTTCTTAACAGATGACTCCCTGACCGCCGTAAGATTATCGATCGCA
>NZ_JACJUP010001143.1:0-2240 GCF_014748295.1 Planktothrix sp. FACHB-1355
AAAGTATGCCAGCATCAGTTTGTAAGTGTAAGCAATAGCGATCGCTGTGAGATCCTTGTCCTGATGGTGCTTAGGAATCATCAGCGTTTCATCATAGGCACTGCCAACTAAGCAATCTGACACAATCCGGGCTTCCTTCAAGTTATGTACAGTTTGCTGCGTCATATCCCAATAAGTCAGGGCAGAATGTTGTTTTATCTGCACTAAGACAGCCCTGTAATCTGCTATTTCCTGTTGCCAAATATCCAGTTCTAACCCCGCAAAAAGTTTGGCAATAAAGTAATTAAGCGAGTTATAGCCAGCGTTGAGAAAATCACCAGTTTCTATACCAGTTGCATAGCCATCTTTCATCGTCAGTATTGTTACCCTGAGCGATTCTTGATGATGTTGAGCCCAGGCCGAAAACAGCAGTAGAACTTTACATTTGAATTCCCCGACATTAAATCGATGCAGCAAGTTTATTGCTAATCGCCCAAAGCTATAGCCTGTTTTCACTTCTCCCAAAAAAGCACACAACACCATACTGTGAATCGCATACCCCACAGTCGAGGCTGGTGCATTGCCAAACTGGAGTGATAAACTCACCATCGTTGCACTCAGTATAGGTAGTAATCCCGGCATTGCCTGTAGAATCGGTGAAAATAATAATCCTAAGAGTTGCATAGCTGCCTGAGTCTGGCAATCGCTCATTACAGGTAGATCGACTAATTCCTCAATCCCTCTATCACCTTGAAGACTAGCTACGGTTTGCAGCGCTTTAGCAATTTTGGCTTCGTCAGGTGCAATTGGGAGTTCAATCCCCAATTGAAAGAGTGCATCTCTTCCGACTGCAATAGCTTCTAATATGTTGCCCTGGGCTGTCTGGGCGACGATTTGAATTTGGTAAATTTTAACTTGGTCTAAAATCGTCTCAGCTTTTTGTAACACCAGTGCTGCTATTTTTTCCATACCATCAAAATCGGCATTCAAATAAGCAGCTTCCGTAGCAGCAACATGGAGATTCAGAGCCAATTTATATTGCTCTTGCCAGCAGTTAGCTGTCAGTAACTCAATCCCTTTTTGCAGATAAGCTCTTGCCGCAGTGTATGCTGTAGAATTTCTGGCTTTCTGTCCCGCTTTTAAGTTAAGTTGAGCTAAGGCTTCTCGTTCTTGCGGTTGAGTAATTAACTCACTTCCTAAATTCAAATGCCCGACCAGATC
The DNA here is from genome assembly GCF_014748295.1 of Planktothrix sp. FACHB-1355. NCBI lineage: Bacteria > Bacillati > Cyanobacteriota > Cyanophyceae > Oscillatoriales > Microcoleaceae > Planktothrix > Planktothrix sp. FACHB-1355. Next base: position 1,201 of record NZ_JACJUP010001143.1, read on the forward strand.
GAACAGTTTTTCCTCTTGCTCTAACTCGGACAACTTTTGTTGAAGTAATTGTCCAATTTTTAGATGAGTTGCTGTTTTGTGTTCGTCGGGAATCAGGGAATAAGCAGCTTGTTGTACTCGGTCATGTAAAAATCGATACTTGGCTATTTGTTTAGTAGTATTTTCATTTGACACTACCAATCTCTCATTTCCTTCTCCCTGATAAAACTTATAAACATCGCCAATCGGCAAAATCAAGCCTTCTTGTAATGCTTTCCATAAATCCGCCGACGTTTCAATTTCTGATTTTTCTGAAACAATTGCCAAAGTTGAGAGATCGAACTGATTGCCAATACAAGCTGCTAACTGCAATATCTGTTGAGTTGATGGCGGTAGTTTTCGCAATTGAAAACCCATAAAGGCCACAACATCCTCTGTAACTGCTTGCTGGTTCACTTGTGCAATGTCACATTGCCATCCCCCGGCTCGATCGGGGGGAGTTGGAGGGGTGAATTGAATCAGTCGATCTTGATGTAATGCTTTGAGAAACTGGGTAGCGAAAAACGGATTTCCTTGAGTTTTTTGAGAGATTAATTGAGAAAGAGGTAATGCCAAAGTTTCTGGACATTTCAGTGTGTCAGCAACTAATTGATTTACTTTGACTTGACTCAATGGCTCTAAAGTAATCGTATTAATCGTTGCTTGGTTTTTTTGAATCTCACTCAAGGTTAAAATTAATGGATGTGCTGGATTAACTTCGTTATCGCGGTACGCACCAATTAACAAAAGATAACTCGTATCAGCCATTAAAAGCTCCATTAACTTCAGCGATGCCAAATCTGCCCATTGCAGATCGTCTAAAAACATCACCACTGGATGTTCAGCACTGGTAAAGACTTGGGTGAATTTTTGAAATAATAAATTAAATCTATTTTCTGCCGCCGTTCCTGATAATTCTATAGCTGGTGGTTGTTCGCCAATAATTCTTGATAATTCGGGTATGACTTCAATAATTACCTGACCATTTTCTCCAACAGCATCTAATATTTTGTTTTTCCAGT
>NZ_JACJUP010001144.1:0-2238 GCF_014748295.1 Planktothrix sp. FACHB-1355
TTGTCATTTTGACCGTAACTGAGGGCAGGGCCATACCCTGCCCTCTAGTAAACTGGAATTGCATGATTCTCGATCTCTCTACATCACGAAACCACCTATAAAGCGGAGACTGCTTTCAATCTCACTAAAAGATGTCACCTATTTCCGCAAGGAGGCTCACACTTAACCTGATAAGGTCAGTGTTGACAGGAATTGCGGGGCTTTCATCGAAACATCCCTTCTTTTACAACAGCAACTAAATTACTTGCTAAAGTAAACTACTAACGAAAGATCCATACAGTCAAAGTTATAATTAATTCCAAAAAAGTAGCTTCAAGATGGTATTTTTTGGAAAATATGCTGGCAAAAACGTCCGCATTATAAATGGGGATGGCGGCGGTCTAAAGATTGACCCGCTCAAAGGCGAACGGTTTTTGTAGCGTCTGCGTCAGGGCGATCGCAAATTAGCTGAGTTTCTGGACAACTTACAGGTTAGGATTTGGAAAGAGTCTACACAGTGTCGATCGAGTTTTAAACGTGGCCGAACCATCCCGCAAACCTTTACTACTAGACTTTGAAAAGCCCTTGGCAGAGCTGGAAACCCGCATTGACCAAATTCGCCAACTCGCGTCCGAAAATGGGGTCGATGTCACCGAGCAAATTCGCCAGTTAGAAGCACGCTCGGTGCAACTTCGTCAAGAAATTTTTAGCAGTTTATCACCGACGCAGAAGTTGCAACTGGCGCGTCATCCCCGTCGTCCCAGTACGCTGGATTACATTCAGGCGATGACCGATGAATGGATGGAACTGCACGGCGATCGCGCGGGTTCCGACGATCCGGCTTTGGTGGGCGGTATTGCCAACCTGTCTGGGCATTCTGTGGTGATGTTAGGCCATCAAAAAGGCCGCGATACCAAAGATAACGTTCTGCGTAACTTTGGTATGGCTTCTCCGGGCGGCTATCGCAAAGCAATGCGGTTGATGGAACACGCCGATCGATTTGGAATGCCTATATTGGCCTTTATTGATACTCCCGGTGCTTCCCCGCGTGCAGAAGCAGAAGCTTTGGGCCAGGGAGAAGCGATCGCTTATAATTTGCGAGAAATGTTTCGCCTCAACGTTCCCATCATTTGCACTGTGATCGGCGAAGGTGGTTCCGGCGGTGCTTTGGGCATTGGCGTAGGCGATCGACTCTTAATGTTTGAACATTCAGTATATTATGTCGCCAGCCCAGAAGCCTGCGCTTCTATTCTCTGGAAGGATGCCAGCAAATCTACCCAAGCAGCTGAAGCTCTCAAAATTACAGCTTGGGATTTGAAAAATCTCGGCATTCTCGATCGGCTTTTACCCGAACCCCTTGGTGGGGCACATTCCGACCCTATCAAAACTGCCGCTACCCTTAAGCAGGCTCTTATTTACCACATAGAAGAACTCAGCCAAATGACTTGCCACGAACGTCGGGAATTGCGGTATCAAAAGTTTCGTCGCATTGGCGTTTTCAGCGAAATATCTGCCTGAAAATTCTGTATAGCGATGGTATAATAAATTTTGTTACAATTGTTAACACATCTTTCATTTTGAGATGGCTCAAGCTGGGTAAGTTCGTTTGCCGAAAGCAAACACTCAGAAGTGATGGGATGTTCCATCCAAACTTGCAAACATTCAACTAATGAGTGCTTCAACTGATAAACGCGCCCTGATTACTGGGGCAAGCAGCGGGATTGGCAAGGCAACAGCTTTGGCGTTTGCTAATGCTGGCATTAACGTGGCATTAGTGAGCCGCACCTACGAAAAATTGGCGGCGGTTGCCGAACAAGCTCGCGCTTCTGGGGTGGAGGCCAAGCCTTACGCTCTAGACCTAGCTGAGATTGACCAGGTAAAAGATAAAATTGGCGCGATCGCAGCTGACTTTGGCCCAATTGACATTCTGGTCAACAATGCTGGCATAGGATACACAGCTACTTTGAGGGACACACCCTTGTCTGACTGGCAGAGGGTAATAGACCTCAATCTAACTAGCGTTTTGCAGTGCATTTTGGGCATATTACCAATGATGCGCGATCGCCGCTCTGGCATCATCATCAATGTTGTTTCCATTGCCGGTCAACAAGTATTTCCCGGTTGGGGAGCTTACTGTGTCAGTAAATTTGGCCTGATGGCTTTATCAAAAACCCTAGCGGCAGAGGAACGGGAGCGCGGCATTCGCGTAACGGCAATCTGTCCGGGTTCCGTAAATACCCCCATTTGGGATACCGACAC
>NZ_JACJUP010001145.1:0-2237 GCF_014748295.1 Planktothrix sp. FACHB-1355
CTTGTTGCTTTACGCACTCTTAAATCGGAACTCGCCGCCGGACTGCAAACAGCGCAAATAGAGATGCTAAATCATCAAGACCCTGATTGGTTAACGAATGGGCAATGGGGAGTAATTCAGTTTGTCGATCGCAGCTAATCGCCGAAATCATGTTCAGATTAGATTACTGGTAATGGTTTAAACATATATTCCATCGTTCCCATCAGTCAATGCAGATCGTATACGCCAGAGGCTAGACAATTGTTCCGATTTTTAAGGCGATCGCGATCGCTAACTACCATTGAGATAAATCCTCTGTTTAAAAATGTAGTAGGCTTACAGTGAAATTACTGGTGTAGTTTTCGTAAACAGATTGCCCAAGACTGTATAGATACGTAGCGGACACTTTAGAGCAACGCAGTCGCTGGCAAATCTTAGCGATCTCAGGATAACAGCATCTTTTCGGAGGTTCTTTAAATGCAAGATAGACTTCCCATTGGCAGCAACATTTTAGCAGCGATCGTCTTTGGAACGCTGGCCATGATGATTCCCGGCCACGTTAACGTAGAAAAAGACGCGAACGCCCCTCAAGCTATTGCACCTGCCGTTGCTACCAACCTTAGAACGCTGACTCGATAATCCCATGAAACCGAGTTTTTACGGGCGATCGGTAATAGTCGCTCAGTATACGTAAGTATTGCAGTTATCGTAGGTTGGGTTGACGCCAGGAAACCCAACACTACAATTCTCAATTCACCAGAATCAGATCGATTCTCCTACGGAGACATTACGCAATCGCAGCTTATCATGATAAGTATTAGATGAAAAAGAACTGAAACGAACAACCAACTGCCCATTGCAGACTGATGAATCGTATATTTACACCTTTCCAACAGTTTCTCATCACTTGGCTGCTAATTCTAGCCACAGGCTGGGCTAGTTGGTGCGCGATCGCCTATGTAGGAGAAACGCTCAGCATATTGCTAACAGCGGGATTGATTGCATTTTTACTCAACTATCCCGTCAAAATGCTGCAACCTTTTTTACCTCGGACAGTAGCCGCAGGATTGGTATATTTACTCGCAGGCATAGCGGTAGTGCTGATTGCGCTCACCCTAGTGCCACCCGTATTTAACCAAGGGCGGCAATTGGTAACGAATTTACCATCTCTGGTGACCTCTGCCCAACAGCAATTAGACAATTTTCAAACTTGGAGCTTGGAGCATAATTTGCCCTTTGACGTCAAAACTTTAGCTTCTCAGCAATTGCGACGAGTGCAAACGCAAGCAGAAACGATCGCCGGCAAAGGGTTTGGTTTAGTACTCGGTACCTTTAACTGGTTTTTAGACTTAATTTTAATTCTGGTAATTTCATTTTATATGCTGATTGACGGCGAGAGAGTTTGGCGCACCCTTACCAGTATTTTTTCGCCCCTCATTCGCGACTCTTTAACAGAATCCCTGCAACGAAACCTGCAAAGATTTATCACAGGTCAGCTATTGTTGGGATTATTTATGGCCGCAACTCTGAGTCTGACATTTTGGGCGCTGCGAGTGCCATTTTTCCTGCTATTTGCCGTCTTCATCGGCTTTATGGAAGTGATTCCTTTTGTAGGAGCAACTTTAGGAATTGGCACAGTAGTAATTGTGGTAGCCTTCATTAATTGGTGGTTAGCACTGCAAGTATTAGCCCTAGCAATAGCCGTTCAGCAAGTCAAAGATAATTTGCTCGCTCCCCGCATTATGGGGAATCTTACCGGTTTATCGCCGGTAATTATTTTCGTTTCTTTGTTATTAGGAGCGAAGTTGGGTGGATTGTTAGGAGTAATTCTGGCAATTCCGTTTACGGGTGTGTTTAAAAGTATTGCCGAAATCGTATTCGAGCCAACTTTACCACCGCAAACAGGCTCGTTTTTCCACAATCCGTTTGCTGACGAAGAACCCAGACAAATTGTTCCTGCTAGCGACGATTTATCTGAGAGCGATCGAGCTTCCGCACAAGATCGGTCAATTACTCGACCTTAACCCGATCCGCTGCGTCCTTATATTACATATCTCCAAAAATTCTTGTGGGGTAGGCATCCTGCCTGCCCTTTGAGATTCTTGTGGGGTAGGCATCCTGCCCTTTGAGATTCTTTTGGCGGAGATGTCTAATGATATCCTGTAGCTATTGTAGGGGTAATTCATGAATTACCCCTACCAAAATAGGCCAAGCAGTTTCAGCATCAACCCTAATTTAATAATTTTTTTTAAGATCGG
>NZ_JACJUP010001146.1:0-2200 GCF_014748295.1 Planktothrix sp. FACHB-1355
ATTCCTTCTTCCCTAGCCCCTAGTCCCTAACCCCTAGCCCCTTTACTCAGGTACAACTTTTTGTAGTGCCTGACTGATTAATTGTCGTTGTTCGCTATCGTAGCCCCAGCGTTCGAGAAAACTTTTGTATTTTCCTGCTTCGTTGGTGGCACTTTTGAGTATTTCCCGGCAGCAGGAGTATACTTCAGGAATATCGATCAGTTTAATCAGATGGGATGTGCGATCGCACACTCTCTCGCTAGACTTTGCCATCTCTTCGTTACCGTTGCGGCGATGGCTAAGCGCCGTTGCGGCAGACATCGCGACGTTCTTCGCCAATAATTCTGACACGGTATCCGGATGCGATCGCAATGCCCGCACCACTTCCTCTGTTGGATTATCTCCCGCAGTCGCCTCAGATGTCAGGTAGGTGACGAAAAACCCTCTCGCACCGTTTTCAGTTTTAGCTAACTCCGAAACAACCGTTTCTATCTCTGATGGGGATATTTCACCTGCTTCCATCTTCTCCACAACATAGTAACTCAGAGCAATAGCCTGCTCAAACGTTACATCTGACGGAATTTTTACAGAAGATTCAACCATTTCAACCGCCCGTTATCGATAATGCTGCGCTTTTTCTCAATTCTAACTAAAGATAGTTGTTTTTTGCACGCTTTTCACTTAGTTTTTAGTGTAGTTCTCACATCTAGTTATTTTGGTAGAAAATATGAGCTTAGCCAAATCAACTATTACCGATGAGCAGTTTGTTAAGGTACGTTGCAGCACTGACGCCAGAACTCACTATTTTGAAGCTACAGGTGCCATGTATGCCCAACCTATGGATGATGATGAGCCCCTGCACTTGTTTGATTTTTTGGGGGTGGATATCTCACGTTGCCTTAAGGATGAGGCTACTTCTCGTTGGACATTGGTGAGTCGGAAAATTACGCTTTATCTCGACACTCAAACTGGTGAAGTTTTAAAGTCGTGGCAAAATCCTTGGACTGGTGAAAAGCTTAATGTTTTGCACCGTTCATACGATTACCAAGAGTTCCAAGTTCCCCAAGCAATAATAGCTCATATAGCTCCAGAAATTTCTTATATATCCTTAGATTTCAATTTGAAATTACCAAACCAGCTAGCAAGCTATCCTAAATATGCTGAATATTCTCCCGAAAAATATCTCCGAGCATCAGATTCTTATAAATTTATTTTTCCCACAAAGATGCTTGACGATGTGGCAGTTAGCTCTAGCACAAACAGATCTGTAGCGTTATCTTACTATCGAATGGGCCCTTGGGAACCTTGGATGAAAATGAAGGGAAAGCCGGGGTTTTTAGTTTTGAATTACACAGGCAGCAAAACAGATGTATTTGAAGAGTTACACCCAAGTATCAAAGAGGTAATTCAAGAACGAATGCCTTTATTTCGCGAAGCTCCTCTCTGTAGGTTAGACCGTTCGATCGCTACAAGTTGGAGTCGCTTTGAAGAACAGTTTGATGCTTATTTACGAGGCGAAGAATTTCCCTTGCCAGCACCTATAATAAATGAGCCTTGCCTGTAGCGAGTATCTTCATAAATTTTGAAAAAACGAATAATTCCAAGTTAATTTCCCTCTCCCTGTCAACGCAGCCAAACCTTCCTGGGTCATACCTGAGCCAAGAAGGTCTGGGTGCTACAATGGGATATTATGAGAACACTCAACGTTTATCGCCAAAACCGCTATTATTGAGGAGCGCTCCTCACTTTGGCGATAATAAAGTGGAGCAAGCGACAAAAACTCCACACCGTTTATGCAGTTAAGCAAGCACTGTTAGGACATCTATCATCGCTTTTTATTTGATGTCCAATCATGGGCTATAGCGGCATAAAACCCATTCAGTACTGTTTCTTTTCTTTACTAAGAATAACTAACTGCCTGCTTAAATTAGATCGTCCGATAGGCGTAATTATACTCAACCACTAGAAGTAATTACCTAGCCTGTAACTACAAAAAGAAGAGGTAGTTTATAAAAAAATTATAAAAAAATTGAATTTTTGAATTTAATATAATAAAATATTTGTCTTGTCGTATAAAATAATAAAATTGTAGCTTTTACTTTTTAAATTAGAGAAAAATATTTAATTTTTTATTTATAAAGTCATTCAGCAGTAAAAAGCCTCATTTGTGAGAAGCCGACAACTTTTGAGTATGAAATTGGACGGTGAAGTAGCACCCATC
>NZ_JACJUP010001147.1:0-2230 GCF_014748295.1 Planktothrix sp. FACHB-1355
GCCAGAACAGTCTTGCTGGAATTTGTTCGATCATATGTATAAATTGCAACAGCGTGGCTATCAGTTGCAGACTTTGCGATCGGCTTAGGGAATTATCTATCTTCTAACCAATCTTGTCCACCTGGCAACTCAATTAAATATTCATCGATAATATCGGGTAAATCAGTTGCAGAATATTCGTAAGTTAAAGCAAGCAATTGTTTAGCCTTCGCCATTAACTTTGCGTTATCTAGCATTTGTGAAACTTGAGACGGTTTTAATTTCCCGTTGAGCAGTTCCGCACTCGCTGGACGAATTGAAGAAGCGATCGCTTCTTCAAGCATTAACTCCCATTCATCTGCTTTAACATAGTAAGAAGTTTTATTTTCTTTGAGATTCAAGCGCTTAATTTGTACAATGGAATCAGAAATCGAAGCAATCCAAGAATTAGTTAATCCCTGTTCGATTTGATTTTTAATCAAGTGCATCATCATCATATCTAGGAAGGATTGTATATTCCGCAGAATAGCCTGTCTGCTCATTCCTTCTAACTCATCGATCAGTATCAAAGCATCTTCGTAACGTTTTTCCAAAATGTAGTTTCTTAAATCTGTGAGTTCCTGTGTCATAATTATTGCCTTCCCTCTTTCCAATCTTCGCCACCCGGTAATTGCGCTAAATACTCATTAACAACTCCGGGTAATTCTCTGACTGAATATTCATAGGTCAAAGCTAGGAAAATTTGTGCAGTTGCGAGTATTTGCTCTCTATCCACCATTTCTAGTAGTTCTGACTCGCTGTAAGCACCATCCCTCACTTCTAAACTCGCATCGCGAATTGCTGCTTCAAATTCATCTTCAAGCATTGTTTGCCATTCATCTGTTTTGACGTAATAGGAAATTTTATTATCTTGAAGATTCAGTTTTTTTATTTGACGAATTGAATCTCGAATAGAAGCCGACCAAGATTTTGTTAACCGCTGTTCGACTTGGTTTTTAATCAAGTGCATCAGCAATCTGAGTAAAAATGATTGGATATTCCGCAAAATAGCTTGTCTGCTCATCCCTTCTAACTCATCGATAAGTAGCAAAGCATCTTCGTATCGTCCTTCTTTAATGCTATTCCGCAAATCTAATAATTCCTGAGTCATTTTCTAACCTCCAGTTTGCACGAAATCAAACAACCGATGCGCCATTTCTAACTTGGAACAACGTGCAATTTCTAACTGCCGTCCTTGTGCGTTGATAAATATCGCTTGGTTATTGTCGCTGCCAAAACCGCTATCAGATTTATCGATAGGATTGGCAACAATAACATCTAATTTTTTAGAGTGCAATTTTTCTAAAGCTGGCGTTACGATATCGCCAGTTTGAGCGGCGAATCCGATTAAAAGTTGATGGGGTTGTTTCAATTTACCCAACTCTGCCACAATATCCGTTACTGATGACAAAGGTAAGGAAGTAGGCAGCAATTTTTTCGGTAATTTCTCGGCTGCATAATTAGCAGGTTTTACATCTGCTACTGCCGCTGACATGATAATTAAATCGGCGTTGGGAAAACATTGCAACATTGCCTCTCGCATTTCTGCTGCACTGGTGACGGGGATATCGCGCACACCCATCGGCGTTGACCAGGTAGCGGGTGCGCGTACCAAAGTTACCGATGCACCGCGATGCAATGCTGCTTGTGCAACAGCTAATCCCATTTTGCCAGTGGAAGGATTGCCGATAAAACGCACGGGGTCTAAATGTTCTCTAGTTCCACCAGCACTAATTAATACTTGTTTTCCGACTAAATCTCGTTTGCCGTTAGTCTGCAATAAAGATTGAATATGTGGCAAAATTTGAGAAGGTTCTGCCATGCGACCGGAACCAATACGATCGCACGCTAAAATTCCCGCATCCGGGCCAACGCTGTGATATCTTTTATCTGTAAGAACTTGTTGCCAATTTCGCTGCACCGCCACCTGTTCCCACATATCCGTATTCATCGCTGGTGCTAATAAAATCGGACAGGTGGAAGCAAGTACCGTATTCGTCAGTAGGTTATCGGCAAAACCATAAGCTAATTTTGCTAAAGTATTGGCCGTCAAGGGAGCGATCGCAAACACATCTGCCCATTCTCCCAATTCTATGTGTAGCGGACGACCGTGTGTAGGTTGCCAAAAATCTTTATCCGTGTAAGCTGGATGACGAGACAGCGTGGCTAGGGTCAAAGGGGTGATAAATTCACAAGCTGCATCCGTCAAGAT
>NZ_JACJUP010001148.1:0-2155 GCF_014748295.1 Planktothrix sp. FACHB-1355
GCTGATAGCGCCGTAGCAACATTTCCAAATCGTCAGCAGAAGTGTGAGCGTCGCGCAAGTGAAATTGGATACGCTGACCCGGACGGACGCGATCGCCAATTGCGATCGCCCCAACTCTGGGATCGACCCCCAGCAGATTGCGAATCAAAAAATCTCCGTGTTCCAAATCCTGCTTGAACTCATCCCGCGCCACACCCACAAACAGGGAATTCTGCGCCAGCATCCGATCCTCCTCGCTCAGAGTTTGGATCAAATCCCGTAACACATCCAAAGGTTTGCGGGGTTTTCCGCTACCCCCCACTTGAGCAGTTACAGGCACCTCCAATTCCATCACAACATTCCGCTCTCCCGCTATCACCGTGTAAGGTTCGCCGATCGGACGGCATCCCTGCGCCACAATCGTTTCCACAACAAGATTACCGCTGAGGGCAACACCCACAGTTCCTTCCCGGTGCAGCCGATAATTGCAAAACAAGCCAGAACTGCCGCCGACAGCACTACCGCTTGCCAATCCACCCACTTTGATCGATCCCGGATAAGCAAAATCCAGACCTTGAATTAAATCGTTAATGCCAGATGTAAAGGGATCGGCTAACAAAACAAACTGAGGTTCTGCTTGTGGCAATACACCGATTAAATCCACCCACGTATCTGGCGAACTATCCAAATCCGGCAATGATTCGGGAAGGACGTGAAAAGTGCGGACATTTACTCCGGGTAAGGACATTAAACTCAAGCTTAAGCCTGGTTCTCCCTCAATTTCCTGCACCTCTCCCTGTCGATTGACGCCAATCACACCACCGCCACCGCAACCAATTATGGCCGGTACCGATAGCACCTCCCGGAATAAAGGCATCAGCCTGGTATACTCGCTGGCAAAAGCAGACGAAATAAACACCACAGCCAGATCTGCTGACGCCTGCAACGATTGATTGGCACGTTCTGCAACTTCCTCTACAGCCGCTTCTAAAGAAGGACGGGTTGACAGAGCGTTTGCCCACTTTATCTGGTTGGTCATGGGTTTTACCATCGTCCTAAAGTTTAATGTTGTTTTTAGTCTAGGGACTTTCGGCTTAAGCTTTTACTTTTTGGAGCGATAAGGTTTACGCTTATCTATAAATTGCAGCTTAACCCCGGTATATCGCCATATTAGCGCTCCCAGAATTCTCACAAACTATTTTTGAGCCTAAAATCGTCTCTGATGTGTTTCTGGAGCGCTTTTCACATGGGTAAAGCTACTTCGGCTCAGTCCTCTATTTTCCCTTTTTTCCACCAGCCGCAGCAAAATTACTTACCCGTACCTGGCGATCGCTCGTTAAGAAGTGTTAACCTATAACTACAACAAGCAATGGCGTGTAAAGCCCGCCTGGGGAGCAATCAACCGTTAAATCTTAAGAAAAAACCGCAATACCAATTCGATCGACCGGTTGAAGGTATGAATGGAATAAAGCCTCTGCTAAGAACCGTCCTCCCAGGTAAGATTTATCAGAAGGCTCAATCTGAAAGATTGACAGCTCTGATTGACAAAAACGATCTCAGAAAATAACAGCGTATGAGCAACATCCAAGAAAAAATCGACCAAGAGCGCGACCAAGCTCGTCAAGTCTGCGATGTCAGCGGTAGCAACTCTAAAGAGTGTGCTGCTGCTTGGGATGCTGTAGAAGAACTGCAAGCAGAAGCTTCTCATCAGCGCCAAAGCAAAAAGAAGAATTCCCTTGAGCTATATTGCGATGACAATCCCGATGCCGCTGAGTGTCGGTTGTACGAAGACTAAAATCCCTTAGTCTTAGAGATGATTCTGGCTGTGAGAACCCTAAGTTTTTCACAGAAACGCTCGCAATTTTGAGCAACCGAACTTCCAAGTAGAAGTTCGGATTGCTTATTTTTTGATGTTTGGAAAAGAACTTCTGTATGATGCCAGCAATAGAAAAACTATGCAAAATAACCCTTGGTTTGCACCGCTAGTCTGGATGGACTACCGACTGGCGGTATTATTTACTGTTATTGTGCCTTTGATTCTGCTAATTTGGGCTTTTGTCAAAAAAAACGAAGCTATTCAAAGGCTTTTAATTATTTACTGGCGAGTTGCTAGCCTTCTGGCAATCACAGTTTACCTGATGATTAACGCCATACCTATTAGCTTTGTAACTGGTAT
>NZ_JACJUP010001149.1:0-2150 GCF_014748295.1 Planktothrix sp. FACHB-1355
CGGCAGAATAATAGCCAGACAAGTTAAATTTTTTGCTGAAATCGTGGGAAACACCGACGCCAGCACCGTAGCTGGTATAGTAAATGGGAGCATAAGCTCCAAAGCCGGAATTTGCGCCAGTAGTAGCGCTAGTGGTAAAAGGAGCCAACGGATCGGCAACATCATCCAAGTTCATGTTATGTGCGGCAATCCAAACCATCGTGCTATCCCCGATCGGGAAGCGATATTCAGCTTTGTTGAGCCGCACATCGTTGCCTGTATTGCTTCCGAAAGTGTTTAAATTAGTTATGTTGCTGCCACCGCGAGCATCAAAAGTATTACCCATTTGGAGGCGAAGTCGCAATCGGTCTCTGCCGTTGAAACTGGTTAGAAAACTCTGGCGTACACGGTAGCCAAGGGTGGCTTCGTCTTCAATATCTTCGCCTGTCGCTGCATTTTCTTCGCCAAAAACTTGAGTCGCAACAATAACTGTTTCGACGCTGAGTTTAGTTGTGGTAGAAAACTGGTTTGCTTCCAAGGAAGTTATCCGATTTTCCAAAGCATCTACTCGACCTCTCAAGGTGGCAAGTTCGGCTTTAAATTCCTGGGTCAAACGTTGCAGAGTTTCCAAGTCTTCACGAGTAACATTGGCACCGCTACGGGCAATCAGCTGTTCTATCTGCTGCAAACAGGAGTTCAAACCTGCGGCAAATTCGTAGCGAGTTAAGGCGCGGTTTCCCCGGAAGGTGCGGTCGGGATAACCTTCGATACAGCCGTAACGTTCTACTAAATTTCGCACTGCCTCAAAAGCCCAGTCTCCGGGAGAAACGTCCTCCAATTGAGAAACGTTGGTGACTTGATTCATGGCATTGTTTCGTGGAGTTCTGACTTGTGTCGGTTCTGCACGGGTGATGCTGGCAATGAGTGATGTGTTGACTAGCGTCAGCAGGCTAATTGGTAGAGTATTTCTAAAAAATTTCTTCACGATTCCTCACACTTTTGTCGAGCGAACTTGCTTTTCCTATCCTAAATGTCCGAAAATAAGCCAACAAGTCGATAATTAGCTAATTTTTAGCATAATGACCAGAGGGTCGCAACATAATCAACTTTTTCCTACTTTTCCTACTTTTCCTACCTCGCGCTTCTAATTAACTTTCAAGGCGCAGCCAATCCAAAATCGAAAATTCTTGCATCGGCTTATTCAAGCAATCTCACGTATAAATGGCGCGATCGCATTCACAAATTCCGTCGTTTCTTCGTAAGGTAAAACATTTCTCCCTCTCATCTTTAGCCCCCGACCTTTTGGCAAACACGCCAAGTAATCAGCCAAACGTTCGTCTGGAGTTTCTTTTTTTCCTTCTTTGCTAATACTCGATGCCTCTTCTCCCATCACTACTAAAGTTGGTTGGGAAATTTGCGCGATCGCATCCTTATAATCTTGTCTCCAAAAACCAGCCAAAAACGCAAACACGGCATGGCGACTCGCCGCATCTTTCGCGCTATTTGTCAACATATCTAACCATTCGTCATCGACTTTTTCAACTTCAGCAAAAAGTTGCCGAATGGAGAAATTACGGATAAACTTGCGGCTTCTGGCATATTCAAAAAATCCTCTCCCTACGGGAGAATCAAAGATATTCCAATTTACTTTATGTTTCCAATCTGGAGTGTTATTACTAATCAATCGCCAAGCAGGTGGCCCAGAGAAGATCGCTCCCCGAATTAAATTAGATTTTTTTTCCAATTGCACTAATTCAACTGCCACTGGAAATAACGCACCTTGCACGACTAAAATTACTGGTTTTTTTACTACATTATGCAAAAAGTATTGCAACTGTTTTGCCCAATCGATCGGATGATAAGCTACTCGCGGCATATCGCTTTCACCGCATCCCAATAAATCGGGATTGTAGATAGGGTTGCGATGTCCGGCGGCGTACCATTGGCGACAGAATCTTTGCCAAAAATTGCCGGATAAACCAACGCCGATCGGATGAATCAACAGCAGAGAAATGCTATCGTTATTATTTTGGTTATAAACTTCGTAAGCGCAGCGATAATTCTTCCAATTGTAAAACTGGGTTGGTAATTTTTCCAAATCAACGGTTTGCATAGTTATCACCCTTCAAATTTCACGAATCTGCTGCAATTGTTTCGTTCCAGTTGCCACC
>NZ_JACJUP010000115.1:0-9887 GCF_014748295.1 Planktothrix sp. FACHB-1355
CTTCTCTTTCGTTTACCTTATTGGCTGTTTTTGCCAATCTGCTGGCGGCGCTGTTGGCGATGTCTGGCATTGTTTTCTACATGGCAATTTACACCCATTTGCTCAAACGCCACACTACCCAAAATATTGTGATTGGCGGTGCTGCCGGTGCGATTCCTGCTTTGGTGGGATGGGCGGCTGTGACCGGTAGTTTAAGCTGGTCGGCATGGATGTTATTTGCGATCGTCTTTTTGTGGACGCCTCCCCATTTCTGGGCGCTGGCTATGATGATTCGCGATGATTACGCGAAAGTAAACATCCCTATGTTGCCAGTTGTTGTGGGCGAAGTTGCCACTTCTCGCCAAATCTGGATTTATACACTGATAATGGTGGCGTCAACATTTCTGCTGATTTATCCTCTGGGTACGGCAGGTGTTGTTTATGGCTTGTTTGCCATTATCCTGGGCGGAAAGTTTATCCAGAAAGCTTGGGAATTATGGCTCAATCCCAGCGATAAAGATTTGGCGCGATCGCTCTTTAAATACTCAATTATCTACATGATGTTGCTCTGCGGTGGCATTGTTGTTGATAGTTTGCCAGTGACTCATTACCTCACAGCTAGTTTGGCTGAGAATTTGAATTGGGTAATTTAGTTTGAATGGGAACTATCCCTCCCTCTAGCCCCCTCCCCGCAACGGGAAGGGGGTTTGCCTTTAGGGTTTTTAATATGGGGAGCGATCGACTTTTTTAAAGTGTAGTAATGTGGATAAAAAAACAATGGCGCTTGCGCTCACTCAACAGTGCTAACTGACTGACATATTGAAGATATTGCTACTTTTCTACTGGATAGATCTGACCTCGCATTTCGCCATAGAATTCATGTCCCTTGGTGTGAAGATTGAAATAAAGGACTCCCTTTCTAGCCAAAGCTTCCATACCTGCAATGGTATTAACTTGAACAGGAATATTGAGATCGCTGGGGCAACCTTCAGGTAGAGGAAGTGTAGGTCTAGTAGAGAGAGAAGGCGGTGGAAGAGGTTGTTTCACAAAAGTTAGCTTTTCGTTAGTAATAGAAGCAGAGAAGCGACCATTCACAACAGTGTTCTTAAATTCACCAAACTGTGCAAAATTAACAATAATCGGGCCAAGGACATCTGGCGTGCCACAATGGATGTGAAACGCAGTAATATTCGCCGGAGCGATGCCAACTATTTGGACATTAACATTACCAGAACTGAGATTGCGAGGGAAACGGATTCGACCGTAACCTTTGGCTTTAGACCCCGATGCTGGGCCTAGTTCTTGGGCAGGATGCAGATAGGCTTCGTACTCGGTAAATGAGTCGTCTCCAAATCCTTGATTTTGAGCATTAGTGGGCAAACTGAATAGGATGGTAAGCGCAAACAATGCACTTATCAATAAGCCAATAATAATTTTCATTGCGTCCTCGCTTTTTTTCCATTATTCATGCTTATCAGATAGATATCCGGAAGATTTGATGGTAAACCGGGTAAGCGATATGTTAACAAATTGTTGAGAAAGTAAAGGCTATTTTCTGGGCTACGCTGGGAATCCTAGCGCCTAAAATAGCGACGCCGATGTCGATCGCACCGCAAATCCCGCTACAATAAAATTAAAGATTGTTTAGATTTGTAAATTTGGGACAGCTATGGCTCCCGCAGTTTTAATAGAAAAACTCCAGAAGCGTTACGGTAAGGTTGAAGCCGTCAAAGATGTATCCTTTCAGGTAGAACCGGGAGAGATTTTTGGGCTGCTTGGGCCAAATGGTGCGGGCAAAACCACAACAATCAGATGTCTCTGCACTTTGGCGACTCCCGATGCTGGCAAAATTGAGGTATCGGGCATAGATGCGATCGCCAATCCTAAAGCAGCACGCCAAAAGCTAGGTTACGTCGCCCAAGAAGTCGCGCTCGATAAGGTGCTGACCGGTAGAGAACTGCTGCAATTGCAAGCAGCATTATACCACATACCCGGCAAATTGATTGAAGAGCGAATTGATAAAATTATAAATTCGCTGGGTTTGCAGGAATATGCAGACAAAAAGACCGGTACTTACTCCGGCGGTATCCGCAAGCGATTGGATTTGGCGGCGGGGTTGCTGCATCAGCCAGATGTGCTAGTTTTGGACGAACCGACGGTCGGCTTAGATATTGAAAGTCGCGTGGTAATGTGGGATATCCTGCGCCAACTGCGGGATGCGGGGACGACTGTGGTGCTGACAAGTCACTATTTAGAAGAAGTTGACGCGCTAGCTGACAGAGTGGCGATTATCGATAAAGGTGCGGTAATTGCGGCTGGTACGCCTTCTGAGTTAAAAGATAGGGTGGGAGGCGATCGCATCACGCTCCGCATCCGCGAGTTTTCGCCGATCGAAGAAGCAGAGAAAGCCAAACAAATGTTGCAATCTCTGCCATTTGTGCAAGAAGCAATTATTAATAGCGCTCAAGGTAATTCGCTGAATTTGGTTGTGACGCCGCAAAGCGATGCTTTGATAACAATTCAGCAAGCGTTGCAAGCTGCTGGGTTACCTACTTTTGGGATTGCACAATCTCGTCCCAGTTTAGATGACGTTTACCTAGCTGCGACGGGTAGAACGCTAATGGATGCGGAACTTGCAGCAGCTGGTACTCGCGATCCGAAGGCTGAAAAAAAACGCAATATGAGATGAAACAAGCTGGAGGGAATTTTATTACCTCGATTGTGGTTTAGAGCCTATCTGAAAAGTCAGTTTCTGGTAATTTTTACCGCAGATATCCACAGATAAACGCAGATAAACGCAGATAGAGTTAACCTCTAATGATGATTTTTCAGATAGGCTCTTAATGGTTGTTTATTCCTTTAATCCAAAATCCAAAATCCAAAATCCAAAATCGATATGAGCAGTACGATAACTCCTTCTAAACCAAATGTTACTTTGCAGCCAGAAGTTGTGCAGGTAAGTCCGGAACCGAATTTCTTTGGCGAACTTGTGCAGGAAACTTTGGCTTTAACTCGTCGTTTGTTTATTCAGTTGCAGCGGCGTCCTTCCACTTTGATTGCTGGGGTTATTCAACCGCTGATTTGGTTGATTTTGTTTGGGGCGCTGTTTCAAAATGCGCCGCAAGGTTTGTTTGGCAATACTGTAAATTACGGTCAGTTTCTGGCGGCTGGGGTGATTGTTTTTACGGCGTTTAGCGGGGCGCTGAATGCGGGTTTGCCGGTGATGTTCGATCGCGAATTCGGTTTTCTGAATCGCTTATTGGTTGCTCCTCTGGCGACTCGGTATTCGATCGTCTTTGCTTCCGCTATCTTTATCGTTACCCTCAGCGCGATCCAAACAGCAGCTATTATTGCTACCAGTGCTTTTCTGGGCGCGGGTTGGCCCGATCCGTTGGGTTTGGCTGTAATTTCCCTGATTCTCTTGCTGCTGGTATTTGGGGTAACCGGTTTGAGTTTGGGATTGGCTTTTGCTCTGCCCGGTCACATTGAACTGATCGCGGTAATTTTTGTGACTAACTTGCCTTTGTTGTTTGCCAGCACTGCTTTGGCACCGCTATCTTTTATGCCGAAATGGTTGCAGGTGGTGGCTACTCTCAATCCTTTGAGTTATGCGATCGAGCCCATTCGCTACATTTATTTGCACAGCAATTGGGCACTTAATAGTATAGTGATGCAGGCTCCTTGGGGTGCCGTAACATTAGGTGGGGCGCTGCTAGTGCTGCTAGTACTTGACGTGGTGGCATTTTTGACAATTCAACCGTTGTTGCGGCGAACATTTGCTTGAATCGAAAGGAAATTTAAAATGTCCCAAGTCTCAGTTAAAAAATTTACTCCGATCGTTCTGGGGTTATTAGCAGGAACTACCGTAGTTCCTTTTGCGTTTCCTCAAACCACTTTGGCACAAACACTCGATCGCGACCCTTCCCAGGATTTTCAAAGGCAAGAAGATAATAGCTCGTTCTACGGAGGCGGTACAGGTCAGGGCTTCAGTGTGTTTGACTTGATCCACCGAGCTAACTTGGGTCAAAACCGCAGCCCAGAAGAATTCTCCACCGAACAGCGACAAAGCCTCGATGATGCTGCGGAGCAGTTCCGGGCCAAACAGCGAGAACAGCTTCAAATTCCACAAAATCAAGCAGTTCCGGGGAATTCTGCCGCTCCAGTCACCACGCCACCTACCCAATCCAATTAATTCTTAGGGTGGGCATTGCCCACCCTACTTAGCTAGACTCCAATTGCTGCCAGAACATCGCTGGCGTGGGTAGAAGTGTTGACGCTGCTGTCAACGTGGATAATTTTGCCACTCCCGTCGATTACGTAGGTGACGCGCTTGGCATAACCGCCACCATCGACATCGTAAGCTTTGATGATGGCACCATCGGTGTCAGCCAAAAGCGGAAAAGGCAAATTGAATTTTTGGGTAAATTGTTGGTGGGAAGCTTCATCATCTTTGCTGACGCCTAAGACGACAATATCTTTACCTTGGTAGTCTGCGTAGTTATCCCGAAAGCTACAAGCTTGTTTGGTGCAGCCAGGAGTGTCGTCTTTGGGATAAAAGTACAAAACAACCGTTTTACCTGCAAAGTCAGACAGGGAAACGGTGTTGCCTTTGGTATCTTTTGCTGTAAATGCGGGCGCATCTGTACCAACTGATAGAGCCATAGATGCTGTTTCCTTTTAGTTTTAGATTGTTTCCGCTTTGGATTGTAGCTGATGCTCTCGTGATTTTACAGTTAGGGCCGACAGCCCGATCGCAAGCAGTTTGCTCTCCAAGTGAAAAAAGCCTTTATGATAGAAACGAATTAGAATGCTAATTTTTCTACCCCTGCGTAGTTGTCCGGTATCATTTGACGATTATCAATGACTTCTGTTAAGCAATTAAGCGCTAAATCACTTTCTTATCCCAGAAAAACCATACAACGGGCTGAGCGATCGCTACGCTGTTCCCCTTTCCAAATGCCTTTGTTTGTTAAAATGCGCTCTAGAAGCGTAGATTTCCAAGAAATTGTGGGTGTGGCAGGAGAAAAGCTGCAATATACGCGACGCCCGCTATCTGAGTTGGCAACTGAAAATGCGCTGCTGTGGTTAATCGAAGTCGGTGTACTGCGGCGCGAGGTGGATGGACAAGGTATCACGAATAGTTTTCGCCTCACACCGCTGGGACATCAAATTATCGAACAATGGC
The DNA here is from genome assembly GCF_014748295.1 of Planktothrix sp. FACHB-1355. Taxonomy (NCBI): domain Bacteria; kingdom Bacillati; phylum Cyanobacteriota; class Cyanophyceae; order Oscillatoriales; family Microcoleaceae; genus Planktothrix; species Planktothrix sp. FACHB-1355. The sequence goes on from NZ_JACJUP010000115.1 coordinate 5,165, forward strand.
AAAATCGAGGTGGCATGATACCACCTGCTTCCTTGAGCGATCGCATCTACAATGCCTTAAATCGTTGGTTTCGACTTCCCTTTTAGGGGCGTCGGAGCTAGGGCGTCGGGACTGGGTAAGAGAGAAAAGGGAAAAGGGAATACCGAAAAATATTAATTCTTCCACTCCCCCACTCCCCCACTCCCCCACTCTCCCACTCCCCCACTCTCCCACTCCCTCCTCACCCCTACTCCCTTATGAAAGCCATTATGGTTGTGGGCACTACGTCCCACGCTGGAAAATCTCTTCTCACAGCTGCCATTTGTCGCATTTTAGTGCGACGTGGCTGGCGGGTAGCACCTTTTAAAGGCCAAAATATGGCACTGAATGCCTATGTAACGGCTAACGGTGGAGAAATTGGCCACGCTCAGGCGGTACAAGCTTGGGCTGCCGGGATCTCTCCCATCGTGGAGATGAACCCGATTTTACTCAAGCCGCAAGGCGATATGACCTCGCAAGTGATTATTAAGGGCAAAGCGGTAGGCAGAGCTAACGCCTTGGAATATTACGATCAATATTTTGAGGTGGGCTGGCAAGCTATTACTGAATCTCTACAAGTTTTAGCTTCGGAATTCGATCTAATTGTTTGCGAAGGAGCTGGCAGTCCGGCGGAGATTAACCTCAAGCATCGCGACCTCACTAATATGCGGATAGCTCGCTATCTGAATGCTCCCACATTACTGGTTGTGGATATCGATCGCGGTGGTGCTTTTGCCCACGTTGTCGGTACTTTGGAGTTATTGGAACCGTCAGAACGAGCTTTGATCAAAGGTGTTGTGATTAATAAGTTTCGCGGACAGCGAAGTCTGCTGCAACCCGGTATTCGTTGGTTAGAAGAACGCACAGGTATCCCGGTAGCTGGCGTTATTCCTTGGATTGACCAGCACTTTCCATCTGAAGATTCTCTCGATTTATTTGAACGTCGCTATCGCGGTAGTGGCAAAGACCTGACGATCGCTGTAATTCGCTTGCCCAGAATTTCTAACTTTACCGATTTCGATCCCTTGGAAGCGGAATCTACAGTTAACCTCAAATACATTGGCCCCAAACAAGATTTGGGTCACCCAGATGCGGTAATTATCCCAGGTTCTAAAACGACGATCGCCGATTTAATGATTCTCAAGCAAACCGGTATGGCAGAAGCAATCCAAAACTATGTGGCAGCAGGCGGTACAGTAATGGGAATTTGCGGCGGCTACCAAATGCTGGGTAAAGTTGTCGCCGATCCGGAGGGGATTGAGGGTGCTTCGGAAACTCGTTGCGATGGACTGGGACTTCTACCTGTGAAAACTGTATTTAAGCCACAAAAAATTGCCCGTCAGCGGCAAGTTACATCTAACTATCCCCAACCTGGCTTACCGGTAGTTGGCTACGAAATTCATCAAGGAAACACGCGCACTTTGGATACGGAGGGAACTCAATATTTGTTCGATGACCCCTATTTAGGTATAGTCGATCCGGCTCAATCTGTGTGGGGAACATATCTGCACGGAATTTTTGATAATGGCCCTTGGCGACGCGCTTGGTTAAATTTGTTGCGACAACAACGCGGTCTTTCTGCTTTACCTAACGGCATTCCCAATTATCGGGAACAGCGAGAAGCTTTGTTAGATTCTCTCGCAAGTGCTGTGGAAGCTCACCTAGATTTATCGCCTGTTTTACCTAGTAGTTAGATTACTATATCCGCTCATAACAGAGCAAATCCAAAATCCAAAATCCAAAATTGGATGACTGATGCCCAAAATTCGATTTTTACCTGATAATGTAACTGTTGAAGCTGAGGTGGGAGAACCGCTGTTAGAAGTTGCCGATCGCGCAGGCGTTTTTATTCCCACCGGTTGTTTGATGGGTTCTTGTCACGCCTGCGAAGTGGAACTAGAAAACGGTCATTGTATTCGTGCTTGCATCACAGCAGTTCCACCGGGACGCGAAGAGTTAACCATTAATTTGGTTAGCGATCCGATTTGGTAGATATAGTTGTTCAACCCAGACCCATTCCTTCGTTTTCCGTTACTAATAATTTCCCTTCTCCTTCATAAATCCAAACATAACCCTCACCACCACCTCTACCGAAATGACCTAATTTTCGATAATCTTCGTGAATCCCATTTGTATATCCTTTCACCATGTCATAATCAGCTATTAAAATTTCTCCTCTGTTAAGTGAAATAACTTTCGCTGGTGCAGCTGTGCTGGCTACGACTGTCGCTTTTTGTCCACCCAATGGGGTAATAGCCAGCCTCCACCTACCATCATTAGAACCGAGCATTTGTTTGTATTTTAATCTTTTAGCACCCAGAACTACATTGTCAGAACAAAACTGAAATACACCATCATCAAATTCCCATTGCTCTTTTTCAACTATGTCAATTGATGTGTAGTGCAAGAAATTACCTTTTTGTCTCGGTTCTAGGTAAACTTTACCAATACCTTTATACACAGGTGCATTGAATTCTGTGTCCGTCTTCAAAGATACCCAAATATCTCGCAAACGGTTATCGGTTTTATAAACGCCGTAAGTTAATTGACCGATACACCTGTGCAATGAACCTTTTTGAATTACTACTCCCGAATTTTCCAAGTGAATTTCGACTTGTTGAACAAAGGGAATGCTTTTCGTGGGATGGTGAAGTTTGTTAGTTTCTTTGTTGATATTGTTTTGGAGATACCATAATTCGGTTGGTTCTATAATCTTGACTTCGTGTTTCATAATGTTTCTCCAGTATTGACATTAAATCTAGCCAAGTTTTGAGCGATCGTCAATACTCTCGATTTTATTTACCGCGCAGTTCGGCTGACTTCTCTGGTGTCAGCAGCGCAAGCAAGCACACCATTTTTATAAGTAGGATTGGCTGGGATTTTGCGTTCGTATAAATATTTTTCACACAGAATTGCCACAGTCTTAGCCTTAGTACGAGTACCACCCGGTACGGCGAAGACCCCTCCCACATAGGTATTACCGTAAGGTTCTATTGGTATTGCGTAGCTAAATACTGCGGTAGAACTTCTCTTGACTGAATATTTGTGGAGGTTGGTCTGGGTAACACCAGTGCCGAGTTTTTGAATAGAATCAGCAAAGATGCGCTTTTGCGAATAGTAATCTTGTTGAGCTTCATTGATAGCTTCAACATATTTTATATTTTCTTCATAGTCGTAGACTTGATTCGTATTTGCACCGCACCTTAGTACACCATTATTATAAGTTGGATTGGCAGGTTTTTGCAGGGTATCGCCGGAATAATATTGACACAGAATTACCACAGTCTTAGTCGGATTAGCAACATTATTTGGAACTGCGAAAACGCCTGTCACATAGCCAGTATCGGTTCCTTTTGGTGTGGCATAACTAAATGCTGCGGTAGCACTCCTGTTCGTTGAATATTTATGGAAGTCAGTCTCAGTAATTCCAGTACCCAGTTTTTCAATAGAATCAGCAAAGATGCGCTGCTTGGAATAGTAAGCTTGCTGTGCTTCATTGATTACTTTAATATATTCGTTAATATCTTCGCTTACCCCATAACCATAAGCGTTTATTTGCTTTGTACCAGCACCACAAGCTAACACACCATTTTGATAAATCGGATTTGCCGCTTTCTTATTACCGGGATAATTGGCTTCACAAAAAATAGATATCGTTTTTTTAGTCAAATTTTTAGCAGCATTGGGAATTACGAAAATAGCTCCTACATAGCTGTAGTAGTCAGGTTGCTTAGAGGTGGCATGATGAAAAGCACCTTTAGCAGTAGTACTTACAGAATATTGGTAATTTTCTGTCTCTGTTTTGATTTTAAACCCCAAAGCTTTAAGAGAATTTGCAAAAGTACCATTTTTAGAATAGTGATTTTGCTGCGCTTGGTTCATAGCTTGGGTATAGTTAGATGCAAATACCAAGTCTTGTTGGTGATTAAGTGGAGTCGTGTTTTCACCGCAAGTTATGACATCATCTTGCAATATGGGCTCGGCAGGTTGTGCGGTAGTAGGAGATTTTGTTTCACAGATGACCGCTACTGTTTTCCTATCATCAATAATGGCACCATCGGGTACTAAGAAAACACCCCCAACATAACTTCTTAATGGTTTAGAAGCATCTTCACGAGCTACGCCATAACTAAATACAGCTTTGTCATTTCCACCAATAGAATATTTATAGTTGGTTGTCTGGGTCTTAATACCAATGCCTAAGCTATTCCATGCTGCGGCATCGTTTTTTGTCACAAATTTACCATTTTCTGCGTAATATGCGTGCTGCGCTTTGTTCATTGAGTGAACATATTGTTTCGCTTCAGATTGCGGTGCTTTGTTGCCTGTATGTAAAAAACTAGGCAAAATAATCAAAGCACTAGCAGCACAAATTAGTAGCAGGAAAATGACAATGAGAACTTCAAGGGATGTAAAGCCGCGATCGCCATTTTTATTCAACAGATATTGCAGATACTTAACTCGCAGTTCGATGCTCATACTCAGCCTCCGAAATAAATTGTAATGCTTAGGACGATCGCACTAGGATGAGGCAGCTTTCTTCGCCTACCTATTCCCCATTAAATCACGTGACTATTTGAGATATCGACTGACTTCTTCGAGAACTCATCGACTTCTCATCGACTTTTTAATTTGTGGGAGGAGTTTTTTGGCTGGTATTGCGATCGCAAATAATAGAACGCCGATTCAGTATTTCCCGAAGAGG
>NZ_JACJUP010001150.1:0-2189 GCF_014748295.1 Planktothrix sp. FACHB-1355
GATGAAGCAGGTAGTGGCGGTTAAGAGGGTGGGGATCATCAGGACGCCGAACCAGCCGATGTAGAGGCGGTTTTCGGTCGATGTGACCCACTCGCAGAACCGTTCCCAGACGTTGGCGCTGGAGCGCTGTTGAATGGTGGTGGTCATGATTGGATGATTGCTATGTATTTTTCGAGGTTCGTATGATGTCTTTATTATGAGGGAGGTTGTTAAGGTTTGTAAAGATATTGTTGTCGTAGCGTTTTTTATGGGTTGTATAAGTGGAGCTAATGGGTGGGGTGCGGCGCGATCTGTGAGTTAAAGGAAAAGTTGGCCTCGAACTGAACAACTCAGCGCACAGCTCTTCGACTTGTACGCCAGTAGTTCAGTTTCTCATCCAATATTTGCTCGATCGCGCAAAGCATCAAGCATCATTCGAGCAGGTTCTAACCATCCAGAAAACTCTGGCAGCAAAGCATAAACCCAAACGATCGCGTGTAGTTGTCGCAGCTTGAAATATGGCTCTAACGTAGCCGAATCAGGGGCATTTGGATAAGCTGCTCTAGCTGCATCATCAAGATTAATCAAATCCCAAGCGATCGCACCAATGCAAGTATCCTCAAAATCATTCCACAGCAATCCCTCCACAGTGGGAATTAAATTAGAAGCATTGGCATCTCCGTGTAAGGGTTGTAAAGAATCATCTGAGTAAGTTATCTGACATAATAGATCGTCATATGTAGTTTGCAACAGCCTCAGATCGCTTTCGGGAAGTCGATCTGAGGCTTGATAAAGCCGCTTTAATCCATTTGGAATATCGTTGAGAGGCGGTGCTAAAAAAGGTAGTTCGCCTGGGTAATCGCGTAGAATAGTATGCAATTCGGCTAGCATTTCGGCGACAAGCGCAGCTTCTGGAACTACATCAGAAGCTGGTTGAACATAACGCCAGAAACTCATGAACAAACCGTCAAATTGATAAGGAATAGCAGGTAAAATATCGCTCGGAGCAATCACCGGAACGCCGCGCGATGCCAAAAATTCTACTACGGAAATCTCACGCGCTAACCAGGACTCGATCGGCGCTCGCAATATGGGGGTAATAGTACTGATACGAGCAACAATTGGCGCAGGTCGCAGATGAACTCGCAGCGAATAAGCATCAGCCAGAATATGAGGGTCATCTACTTTAATATCGTAAGCCGAAGCAACAGAAACCGCAGCAGCGACTGCTTGTGCTGTGAGAGTAGAATGACTAAATCGATCTAAAGTTGCCATGATATCTAATTACCTCATCAAACTACTTTTCTCGAACACCACTCAAAACCAGTTGAACTGATGCGTCACTATATCGCTCGATCGCTGCCTGACTGAAAAAATCTTGCTCTAACTCTAAATGTTTCATATTTTCGTAAGAATTCGCATAAAACGTGCAAATCCCAATAATCTGGAGCGCTGTCATCCCAACATCAATTTTTCTAAATATTCCTAACTCTACTCCCTGTTCCAGAATCCCTGTCAAGAAGCTAATTGGCTCTTGCCAATTAGCGTCGCCTGGGAAAGACTGACAAAAGAGCCAGAGGCTGGGTAAAACAGCACAAACGCAGCTAATAACCAGTAAAAGTGATGGCTCAGGGAAATGAGGAGTAATGCGATCGCAAAAGCAACGCCTCCCCCCAAAATCAATTGCCGTCGCTGACCCAGAGCCTAAAATCCCCAAAATTGGCTCTATCAGGCTGCTGATTGTATTGGGTATGCTTTTGAAATTTTTGGGGAAGTACTTGCATAAATAGTTCGAGCTAATGGATACTATAAGCCAATCAAGTAATCAATGCCAACGGTTAGCAAAAAATTCGCTCCAATCCAGTTGCCCCAATTGATATCTGCAACACTACCAACATGATTATTACAACTGCATCGTTTAAAGGTGGTGTAGCCAAAACTACTACTGCCATTCATATCGCCGCTTGCCTGCAAACACTAGGACAAACTTTGCTTATTGATGGCGACCCTAACCGTTCTGCTAGTCGTTGGGCAGAGCGTGGCATCGCAAATGGAAAATCATTACCTTTCAAAGTAGCAGGGGTCAATCAATCGGCTCGTTATAGCAAGGGGTGTGACCATTTCGTTATTGATACAGAAGCACGGGCGGAAGAAGAAGACTTGAAGGAAATTGTCGATGGCTGCGATTTATTGGTGTTACCGACAACACC
>NZ_JACJUP010001151.1:0-2208 GCF_014748295.1 Planktothrix sp. FACHB-1355
CTGAAGTGGGCGTCTTGGCGGTGACCGTCACGATGCCCACCTTCGCAAGAGAGGATTTTAGATTTTGGATTTTCTAAGGAAGGTGGGCATTGCCCACCCTACTATTACCAAGCCCAAGCATCGCGCCATTTGACTGTGCCTTCACTGGCGACAAACCAGCGACGACCGACAACATTTTCTCGCAATGGCGATGTACCTTCGCGCAACATCGCGTACTTGTAAGAAATTAGTTTTCCGGCACTTTCATTAAAAGCAATTTCGCCAAACCAAGTGTTTTCGTTGATATATTCCAACTCGAAACCTTTGGCGATATCCCAGTTGCCTAACTCAGGACAATCACCGATGACGATAATCCTTTCACCCGGTTGAGTATTGACGCCATTGAGTTGCACCCGGACGATCGTTTGTCCTTTGACTCGTTCTGCAACGTGACTGATAATAATCACTTCCTTCGACTCTAGATGCAAGTCATACAAACAGCCATCTTTAACTTCAAACTTGCGCCGCGATAAAACATCGGTATGCTCTCCATCGGGCAAATCTGTATGCACAGATTCAATTGTGACAGGTTCGCCCTTATTCATCGCCACAAAACAGCGGTTTTCGCGATAACGTCGCACGTAACAATAAACATCGGGAGTGAGATATTTTTGCCACTGACTCCCCAGAGAAATTGCCGGATTCAATCGCCGCAAACCTGACAGCAACCGTACATCCCGATAGACAGGCGTTTCCATATCCCAATTTTGCATCATCGGGCGATTGTAAGGATCGTTGCCGCCATTTGTATCGTTGTGGAGATACTGTTCCGTGCCGTAATAAATGCAAGGAATACCGCGACTTGTCATAATCAAATCTATTGCCAACCGCAGCATATCCGGATCGGGATTCAGCGACTGAAACCGAGGCATATCGTGATTATCGATAAAGGTAATTAACTCGGTTGCCCCGTTGTAGCGAGAATCCATACTCAGGACATCTTGTATGAGATGAAATCCTCCTTCTGCTCCTTGAGCCAAAGCTGCCCGAATCGCTACGCAAAGACCAAAATCGAGAATTGTCATCCCAGAGCAGTTGGCAAATTCGAGCGATCGCTCATTTCTGGGGTCGTTATAAATCCACTCCCCAAACACAAAAATATCGGGTTTGTGGTTTTGGATATCGGCGTTAAACTCCTGCCAAAACCAAATCGGCATATGTTTAACCGTATCCACCCGCAAAGCATCGACACCTCGATCGAGCCATTGCTTAATCGACGATTTGATGTAGTTTCGATAATCGGGATTGTTTTCGTTGAAGGTTGCCAAACCTGCCAATTCGCAGTTTTGCACCTGCCATTCATCTTCCCAGTTAGTTACTTCACCATAGTGGTGATACCAACCATTTTTATCATCGTTGAAATCGGCAATCTTTACACCATCGTCGTAAAGTTCGCCCTTCTTACCGCTAAAATCCGGATTGCTGTGGTTACACACAATATCAAGAATAAATTTCATTTTGCGTTTGTGCAATTCAGCAATCAACCTGTCAAAAGTTGTTTCCTTGCTTTCTTGGGTTTTGTTCAAAGAAGGATCTTCACCCTTTTTGATAAAGCGAGGATTAATTCGCTTAAAGTCTTTAATCCAGTAGCCGTGAATGGCGGCGCTATTCACAAATAATGCTTCCACTTGCTCGAACAGGGGAGTCAGCCATATCGCCGTGACTCCCAAGCTCTTTAAATAATCGAGTTTGTCGATAATTCCCTGTAAGTCTCCACCCCAATATTTTCCCCAATCTTGTCCTTCTGGGTCGTAAAGTTCTGGGTTTGGCCCTTCGCTGTTTTCCGGATCGCCATCATGGAAGCGATCGACAACTATGAAATAAATAGTTTCTTGGCGAAATTCAATGTCTCTAGTATACAGAAACTCCAAATCTATATCGGTTTCTGTTTTCTGTTCGGTTACTAGAGTATCAATTTCTTTGTATTGATCTCCTACCTCATATTGAACGGTCGAACGTTGAGACGGCGGGGTTGATACCATAACATTCCTTTATATTGCTGTAGAAAGTCTTTGCTGTTAGCTTTTACGAAAACCCATTCTCGTGCGAGTATTACCTATTTCAGAGTGATTTCTCTTGTGTCTTAAGGTAGATTTTTTTAGTTTATAACCGATGCAGTTAGTTAAGGGAGAGGGGTATTACCCCGTAGTGTCGTGAAAAAAGCTAATA
>NZ_JACJUP010001152.1:0-2206 GCF_014748295.1 Planktothrix sp. FACHB-1355
TCAGATTACCTAATTAGGTGGGCATTGCCCACCCTACGTTTAATTATAAGTAATTAGGGAGAGAAATTTTTAATTTTATAAAAACGCGATCGCACGCGATCGAACACAATCTCGTCCAAGCAAATCCATCCCCATTCAGGCTTTAGCTGAGGACGCTTGTGGGGTGTAATAATTACCATTGAGTTGGCAATTAAACTCAACTGGTAAACTAATAAAGGCAGGCGCGATTCTTCCACCAAATGCAAAGCAAAACTGCAAATTATAATGGTATAATGCCTATCACAAAGAATTCCGGATGCAATCTCTTCAAACGTATATTTTTCTGCTTGCTTTCCCGTTCGTTGCAAGTAGGCATTGTACGTATATGGATCGATACCATCAACATACGTAGCTCCCAAACTTTTCAGCGCTAAAGTAACTTCGCCGCTACCGCAAGCTAAATCCAAAACTTTGTGCAAATTCAACTGCCATTTTTCGACAGCTATTTGTAGAACTTGTTGAATGGCAACTTCGTGAGGATTCCTGTATTCATCGCCAAATTGCTCGTAAAAACCTTTAACGCTGTATTCTTCGTATCCTTTTCTAATAGATTGGCGATTAGTCATTAGTCAGTTGTTAGTTGTTAGTTGTTCTGTACTACTGACTGAAAAAAAGGAGTTTCAAGCCTCTCATTTCAAGGCGAATCATCAAAAAATTTGGCCGAATTTCAACCCCCGTCCTATTATTGCCCAGCCAATCCAAAATCCAAAATCTAAAATCCAAAATTGACTGATAGCTACCCATTCCCCACCACCCACTTCCACAGAGGATGAGTCGAACCTTGTTGACGAATTCGATTGACTTGTTTTTCCAGACGTCGCTGTTCCTCCTGTGGCATTCCCACTAAAATATTACGACTTTGCCAGATGAGAACAGCAGCAGTCATCCCGACACATAAAGCCAATCCCATTGCTGGTAAGTGATTGTAAGCAATACCGTATTTAACGGCTGTCCAGGTGAAATGCTGCTGCAATAAAGTAATTTCATATCGCAGTTTCCACAAGCTCAAGGGAGCTACAGTTAACCAAAGCAAAGCAACGATCGACCACCTACCCCAGACGGTGAGATTGTGCAATCGCTGCACTTGCTTTTGGAACTTTGGGTCAAGGCTGGCGGTTCCTATTTCATCTGTTAGTTCGGATTTGTGTTCCGGTCTATCCATAGGGATTTTACCCGCAAAGTGTGGGAAGGTTTTAGATATCCTGCACCAGATCTTAACGTTCAAACACTGCTGGCATCATTGGAACTGGTAGCATCAACCTGACTTAACCCTTCTGCGGGAGCGGGGATACCGCGACCGGTGCGTTCTCTCCACCAAGCTAACAGAGAACTGGCAATGAAGATACTGGAGTAAGCACCTGTGCTAAAGCCGATAATTAAGGCAAGAGCAAAGTATTTCAGGGTTTCTCCGCCAAATAGGAAGATGGAAAGCAATGTTAGCAATACAGTTAATGTAGTGTTGATCGATCGCGCCAACGTTTGATTGACCGCATCATCTACAATATCAGCGATCGCACGATTGCCATCTTTGCTGATAATTTCCCGAATTCTGTCGTAAATAACCACAGTATCGTTAACTGAAAAACCGATAATCGTCAGCAAAGCGACTATAAATAAACTATCGACTTCCACCCCCAGGACTACACCGAAGATAGCGAAAAAGCCCGCCGTCAGCCAAACATCGTGAAACAGAGCGACGATCGCAAAAATGGCGTAGTCCAACTCAAATCGGACGGTCATGTAAACGATAATACCGAAAAACGAAATCATTAAAGCTAACAAACCCGTACTGAGGAGCTGCCGTCCGACTGTAGGCCCAACCGTATCGATTTGAGTTTTATTAGGATCGAAAGTGCCAATTTTTTCGCTGAGATCCTTTTCTAGCTGCGTGCGTTGCTCGACTTTCAAATCTCTTTCTTTTGTCCGCACAGAAAGACCGTACTGACCTACCACTTGGATGCTGCTATTAGTTAGACCTTGAGCATCTACTATTTGCCTAACTGTGCCTACGTCGATCGGTTTGCTGCAATTATTCGGTATTTGACAATCCAATTCATATTGCAGTCGCGTCCCACCAATAAAATCCAAACCCGGACGCAGAGGTGAGCCAATTTGCGCCCAAGAAACCAGCATAGCAATTAAACCGCTGATGAGGCTAGCGGCAGAG
>NZ_JACJUP010001153.1:0-2149 GCF_014748295.1 Planktothrix sp. FACHB-1355
ACATCGTTATAGATCCCAATAGTGGAGACTATTTTATTGAAGAAGATGAATTAGTTGCGATCCAAAAACTTCTTGAAAATCTTCCCAAAGAAGAAGTTATTATCCGTCGTTTGAATGAAACAGGAACTTGCGGCAGTATATGATTGAAGGGAAAAGGAATTCCTGAAATAATTATAGGTTTGCAGTGGTTAAAAACTCGACGTTTAGTAGTAGATTTTCCAACGGGAGTGCTAACACTGGGGTAAGTTCAGCTTTCTTTTTTTTCTTCTTTGTCAATCCCCAACTTCTGTTCAAGTTCTGCGATAGTTTGCGGTTCGATCTTTCCTGTTTTTGATTCTTCGATCGCATCCATTAACCGACGCGCATTTGCAGGCGATCGCAAAAGGTAAACCGTCTCAACCAAACTTAGCAAATCTGACTCAGCGATTAAAGCTACATTTTCGCCTTCAGGACGGTTAATGATATAGACCTGATGATTTTCTACTACCAGATCTAACAACTTAAACAAGTCATTTTTGGCATCTGTTGGAGATGTTATTTTGTAAGAAAGCATCAGTTAATGTACAGAATTATGTACGTTTATTATAGAACTTGATTTAACTTTTTGCCAAGATACTGGCTGCGATCGAGGGGAATCGGTAAGCATTGGATGCTGTTCCAGAAACCCGGTTTTTCCAAAAAACCGGGTTTCTAACTGCGGGTAGGCATAGAAACCCGGTTTCTTAGAGAAACCGGGTTTCTGAGTTCTTAGAGAAACCCGGTTTCTTAGAGAAACCGGGTTTCTGAGTTTATGCGATAATTAAACCTATCAGTCTCAACCTTACGCGCAATGGCTTGGAACAGAGGGGATACATTAAAAGATGGGAAGTACACCATCCGGCAAACCTTGGGACAAGGGGGTTTTGGCATCACCTATCGCGTCAGAGATGAAAATGGGCGACAATTCGCCCTGAAAACTCTCAACGATAAGGCAATTGCCGAACCGAATTTTGCTAAACTGCATGAAGATTTTATGAATGAGGCGCTACGGTTGGCGCAATTCAAAAATCATCCTCATATCGTTAAAGTTTATAAGTTACTGCAAGAAAATCTGACCGTAAATAATTCCGGGAATCGAATATTTTCCTGGGGTTCAAAACCTGAGTCCATTTCCCTCAACTGTATTTTGATGGAATATATCGAGGGAACAAATTTAGAAAAATTGGTGGAAAGGCGAGGTGCAATACCTGAAGCAGAAGCTTTGCGCTATATTCAGCAAATTGGTAATGCTTTGACGGCGATACATGGCGAAGGTTTGCTGCATCGAGATGTCAAACCGAGTAATATCATTTTACGCGCTAGTAATTCGGAAGCAGTGTTAATTGATTTTGGCATTGCGCGAGATTTCACTGCAACTCATTCAACTCATACCATCGGTGGTACTATCTGTTATGGAGCGCCAGAACAATTCGATCCTACATTAGCAGAACCAAAAGATTATACGGATGTTTATGCTTTAGCGGCAACGCTTTATCATTTGGTGACGGGTACGTTGCCAACTTCTGCTGTATTTAGGGCAATTAATGCGCCTTTAAAACCAATAAAGCAGATTGTACCGAGTTTGAGCGATGAATTGCATGATGCTATTGTTTGGGGAATGGAATTGTTACCAGAAAATCGTCCTCAAACGGTGCAAAGTTGGTTGAAGTTATTGAGTGAAATTGAGGCGGATGATTTAAGTTCGGATAAAGGGGTAGATTATCGGAAATTGCGGGATTTATTGAAAGCGGGAAACTGGAAAGAGGCGGATGAGGAAACGGGGAGGGTGATGTTGAAGGTGGCGGGAAGGGAAAAGGAAGGTAGGCTGGATTTTCCTGATATCGAAAAATTTCCTTGCACTGATTTGCGTACTATTGACCGACTTTGGGTAAAATACAGTAATGGGCGCTTTGGCTTTTCGGTGCAGAAGCGCATCTGGGAAAGCGTCGGGGGAAAACCCGGTAAGTACGATTACGAAACTTACAAGAAGTTTGGCGAGAAAGTGGGATGGTATGTGAAAGAGAAAGGTTGGAAATATATAAGTGACATCACCTTTTCCCTAAATGCCCCACAGGGGCATCTCCCGGAGGTGGGCATCTCCCGATTCGGGAGGGTTGAGATCGGAAGAGCG
>NZ_JACJUP010001154.1:0-2201 GCF_014748295.1 Planktothrix sp. FACHB-1355
TAGGTTTCCGTGAAACTAATGAAGAAATCCGTAACAGATTCGCTTGAGTTGAGCAATCTAGTCCTGGGGTATTTACGAAGGGGCAACATTTTGGCAATAGCGTGTGATATTTTTTAATATGGCAATTTTTGACACAATTTCGCTTTTAATTTATTAATAAGACGTATGCTGACAAATTTGTAGATGGCAGAGGTTATGCAAAAACCGATTCGGATTCTATTGCAAACGACCATTCCCACGACGGAAGATGATTGGAGTATCGATCGCTTCTCATTATTGCGCGACTATCTCGCTTCTGTCAAAGACGAAGCGGGGAACAACCTCTTCGAGGTGACGGCGCGTGACCGAGAATCCGATGCAGAAGGAAACGACCCCATTTTAAGCAACCTTGGCGAATCAAATTTCGACGAACTATGGTTATTTGCAGTCGATGTCGGTAACGGACTCACGGAAAAAGACCATGCAGGTATTGCCGCATTTCATAACCGTGGCGGCGGTCTTTTTGCAACGCGAGATCATCAGGATTTAGGTTCGTCTATCTGCACTCTTTGCGGTGTTGGCGTTGCCCACTTTTTCCAAACGCGAAATTTAGATCCAGATGAATCTCGGCGTGCTAAAGACGATATTTACACCGAAAATATTTCTTGGCCGAACTATCACTCCGGACGCAATGGCGACTATCAAACAATTATCCCCGTCGCACCAATTCACGAATTATTAAAAAATCCCACATCGCCTTCAGGCATAATTGAATTTTTCCCGGCGCATCCCCACGAAGGTGCTGTAGGCGTTCCCTCAAGCGAAACTAACGGTCGTGTAATCGCAATGGGTAAAAGTAAAGTTTCCGATCGCACATTCAACCTCGCCGTTGTGTTTGAGTGGCCAAAAGATGCAGACGGCAACCAACTCGGTCGTGCGGTGGCCGAATCGACTTTTCACCACTTCTGCGATTACAATTGGGATGCAGATATGGGTTGTCCGACTTTTGTATCAGAAGCCCCCGGTAATACTATGAAGACAGAACCTCGCGCTTTGGAAGATATCAAAACTTATGTGCGAAATATAGGTTTGTGGTTGGCAAATAAAACCGTATAAGCCGAATTTCAGATTGCAAATTTAAAATTTTAAATTTGCAATCTAAAATCTTAAATTTGCAATAACCTCAATCAATTACCAACAATATGACTGACCAGCCAAGAACTCGCCAAGAACTGTACGATCGCATTCGTGAAACTTCTAGAGAAGAGGTAATTCTTGAGGAAATGATTCGCCTGGGATTTTGGCCTGCCCAAGGAGAAATACCGCAAGACCCTGCTGATGAAATTCGTCGTCGTGGAGAATTACAGAAGGAACTTAACGACCTCTACAAACAAAATCGTCAACTCAACGATGAAAATCTTCTCAAAAAACAGTTATACAAACAACGTTTAGCAGAGTCGCGGCGCAAGCGTCAGGAAACTAAAGAAAGGCGGGAAAGGGAAAGGCTAGAACGCGCAGAAGCTTGGCGACAAAAGAAGCAGCAAGATATTGTTTATTTAGGCGATCGCGTTTCTGGCGGACTCAACTACACCGACTGCGACGAACAGCGTTTGCAAAGTTACGGCTTACCCATTTACGGAACAGCCGAACAAATTGCCACCGCGATGGGAATTACTATGGGACAATTGCGCTTTCTCGCCTTTTCTCGCAAAACATCTCCCATTTCTCACTATATTCGTTTCAGAATCCCCAAAAAGACGGGAGGCGATCGCATCATTTCCGCCCCCATGCCGCGCCTCAAAAAAGCCCAACATTGGATACTTAATAATATACTAGAAAAAGTCGAATTGCACAACGCTGCCCACGGCTTTCGTCCGGGTCGTTCAATTGTCAGTAACGCCCAACCTCACATCGGTGCCGAAGTTGTAATCAACTTCGATTTAAAGAACTTTTTCCCCTCAATTTCCTATCAGCGAGTTAAAGGGCTGTTTATATCTTTGGGATATTCAGAAGCAGCAGCGACAATATTCAGTTTATTGTCTACAGAACCGGATATTGAGGAAGTAGAATTAGATGGCAAAACTTATTATGTAGCCCTGAGCGATCGCCACCTTCCCCAAGGCGCACCCACCAGTCCAGCTATTACTAATATACTCTGTCGCCGACTCGATCGCCGCCTCACCCAAATGGCTGAAAATCTTGGATTTACCTACACTCGTTAC
>NZ_JACJUP010001155.1:0-2197 GCF_014748295.1 Planktothrix sp. FACHB-1355
CAAATTTATTTATCTGCGGTGCTGCGAAAGCAGGTACAAGTTCTCTTTGGTATCTTCTCGGACAGCATCCTGATATTTTTATGCCAGAAGATGAACTGGTAAAAGAACCTTGCTACTTTTCCAACTTGGTGGGAATAACAGATGAAAAAGAATATTTAAAGATATTCGCTAACGCAGATAATCAAAAATATATTGGGGAAGCATCTACAGCATATCTAACCGATCCTGGTAGCCCGCAAAGACTTTATGATTTTAATCCTAATGCCAAAATAATTATCATGTTACGCAATCCCATTCAGCGAGCTTATTCTCTGTATAATTGGATGACTCAGGATGGGTATGAATATGCGAGAACGTTTGAGGAAGCTTTAGCCAAAGAAACGCAACGGCAAAATAAAAAAATCCCTAACTTTTTTGAGCCGCAGTATTACTATAACTATATGTATTTTAGCTCAGGTCTGTACCACGAACAAGTGAGTCGATATTTGGAGTTATTTGGACATAATGTATTTATAGGTTTGTTTGAGGATTTTATTAAAGAACCAAGAGAATTTTTAAATAACCTTTGGCAATTCCTAGAAATTAGTCCCTGCGATGATTTACAAGAAGAAGCTAAAAATCCTTCTCGAAAAGTAGTGCATACTTATATTTCATTTGCGATGAGAAGAATTACCAAATTTAAAGATTCAGTTTCGAGATATTTAGACAGGAATTATCAAATAAAATTGTATAATACTAAAGAGGGACGAGATTTTTTACTAAACCTGGTAACAACACAGCAAAAGCCAAAGCCTATTAAGCTCGATACTTATAAACGATTGCGCGAAAAATATAAAGATGAATATGAAAAAATAGAAAGTAATCTTAAGCTAAATTTAGACGCTTGGAGAAAAATAGATGAAAAGTTTATCCACAGAAACTAATCAGATGAATATGCAGCTTTTAAATATCGGTTGTGGTTCTGTTTTTCATCCGGCTTGGACGAATATCGATATGGCATCGTTCTCGCCTGATGTGCAAAGTTACGATCTCAGAAAAGGGTTACCTTATGCTAACAATTATTTTGATGTTTGTTATAGCTCTCACGTTATAGAACATCTTACCATAGATGAAGTGAAATTTCATCTAAAAGAAGCTTTACGAGTTTTGAAACCAAAAGGAATAATCAGGGTAGTTGTACCGGATCTAGAAGGAATAGTCCGGGAATATCTGCGTTTATTAGAATTGGTGGAAGTGGGTGTAAAAGAAGCAGAAGCAGACTATGATTGGATGATGTTGGAACTTTACGATCAAAATGTTCGTAGTTTTACTGGCGGTGAAATGGGCAAGTTTTTAAATAGCCCAGATCTAAAAAACAAAGAATTTATTTTGAGTCGGATCGGTAAAGAAGCAGAACAGTTTTGGGATGAACAAACTGCTAAGGAAAAAAGAACGATCTGGGAAAAAATTAAGTCTAAGAAAATATCCTGGTATATGGAAAATTTGCAAAGCAAATTGTTGCTAATTTTAGCTAAGTCAATTGCAGGTAAAAAGGGGAAAATGGCGTTAGAAGAAGGATTATTTCGGAATTCGGGAGAAATTCACCGCTGGATGTACGATCGCTTTTCGTTGCGGCGACTGCTGGAAAATGCGGGATTTGTAGATGTGCGCGTTTGTCGTGCTGATGAGAGCGGTATTCCTAATTTTAACAGCTACGAGTTGGATACGATCGCAGGGAAAATTAGAAAACCCGATTCCTTATTTATGGAAGCGATAAAACCAGGGTGAAATAGGGCAGAAATAAGTAATTACTTATCAAAAATATGGAGTTATTTAGATAATGAAAGTTTGTATAATTAGTAGATCTGATGGGAGAGGAGGTGCTTATGCAGCTGCTTACCGCCTACACCAAGCTTTGCAGCGATCGGGATCGGATTCGATTATGATTGTAGGGGAAAAAACACGAGACGAAAAAACTATTTGGGGAGAAGATACTGGATTCAAAAGAGAATGGACAAATCTGGCACTTTTGATAGATAATATAGTATTAAAAACTTATCCCAATCGCGATCGCAGTATATTCTCCCCCCAGTGGGTTCCAGATTCAATTGCTAGTAAAATCGCTAAAATACAACCAGATATAATTAATTTACATTGGGTTTGTGCTGGCTATTTAAGAATAGAAAGCCTTGCCAAAATTGCTAAATTAAATAAACCA
>NZ_JACJUP010001156.1:0-2196 GCF_014748295.1 Planktothrix sp. FACHB-1355
CCCCTAACCCCTAACCCCTAACCCCGACGCCCTAGTTTTTCCAGTCCCCGCACGAGTCGGCCAATCCCTTCTATGGCAGTCTCTTCTTTAAGGGCTCCGTAGGCAACGCGCAGGTAGCACCCTTGTTCCATACCAAAGGTGGTGCCTGGAATTACCGCTACTTTATGTTCGCGGATCAAGCGTTCCACTAACTCCATTGCATCTAGCTGAGTGCGGACTTTGAGCAGAAAATAAAAAGCGCCATCGGCTTTGGGAACAGTACATAAATCTTGAATAAGATTTAGTTCGCTCAGGCACTTCTCTCGCACCGTTGCGATCGCACTTAACTTTTCTTTACAATATCCCACTCCTGCTTGCAACGCTCCTAAAGCTGCATACTGGGAGATTACTGGCGGACAAATTAAAATCGTATCTTGAATTTTTTTGACGGACATCAGTAGATGTTCGGGAATCACCATGTAGCCGATGCGCCAACTGGCAAAACCATAAGCTTTGGAGAGAGAATAAAGGCAAATGGTATACTCAGAACTTTCTTTATTTGCGCCTGGGGAGTAGTGCTGCACTCCGTTGTAAGTAAAATATTCGTAAGCTTCATCGCTAATATGGTAGATTTTGTGCTGGCGACATATTTCGTTGACTTTTTGCAATGCTTCTTGCGGATAAACTGCGCCTGTGGGATTGTTGGGTGAAATGGTGACAACGGCGCGTGTTTTTTCGGTGATGGCTTTTTCTATAGCATCGGGAATTAGCTGATAATTTTCATCGGTGGGTACGAGTACGGCGCGACAGCTTGCCATTGCGATCGCCATTTCGTGATTAAAATAATATGGTGAAATCAGAATAATTTCATCCCCAGGCGAAGTAATTGCCAGCAGCGCGTTCGTAAACGCCATATTGCCGCCAGCTGTGACGACAATGCAGCGATTATCGTCGATTTCGATTCGATTTTCAGTTAAAAGCTTATTTTTTATCGCTTCCTGTAATGCGGGAATTCCCTCTACCGCTTGGTACTTGTGATTTTGGGGATTAGCAAAAAATTCGGTAATTCTTTCCGTCGCTGACGGCGGTGGGCCATAATAAACTACTCCTTGTCCCAAAGAAATCGTCCCCGGACAATTGCGAATTAGTTCCCCCACCACCGGGATAATAGGCGTTTGTACCGCCTGCATTCTCAGAGTTTCGTTTTTCATTTGATGTTAAATCTAGCCAACAATTCTGTGCGAGATAAGTTGGCTAATTCTAACAGCAAGCGGGAATATTCTTGTGAGGATAACTTTACCCAAGGCTCAATTACCTGCGACAGTTTTTCATCCAAACTGCCAAATTTATCTACCAGCAAGTTTTCCAGCACAAGACGCCTCTCTTCTATCCGTCCTTCCCGCAATCCTCGCTGTAGTCCTTGTTCTAGTCCTTGCTGTAGTCCTTGCTGTAGTCCTTGCTGTAGTCCTTCGCGTAAAGTCTCTTCACGCCATTGCATATAAGCTCGATTCAAATTCATAATTAATTCCTGTTCCTCTTCTGTTAAATTTGCCTTTCTCTGCACATTGATACGCCAAGTAGAAATCAATTCTAAAACATTGATGCGTAATCGGTTTTCTTGCGGGAGTGCCATTATTTCATTAATGGCTTGCTGCTGAGTTGCGCCTTTTCCCAGGAGTCGCAGCCAAAGTGTTTCTGGTGTGGCTGGTAGTTGGTTTATCGCTACTATAGCTGTTTTGAGCGATTCTGCTAAAAAGTGGACACCAACAGGCCAGTTATCTGCATCTAGTCTAGCGCCGAAACTATCGAGTAACGCAGAAGAAGCAGAAGTTGTGAGAATCCACAAGCGAGGCAATTCAGCTTCGGGAAATTGGTTATCTTCGCGCCTTGCTCTGCGCTGCAAATCGCGGTGCAGCAAAAATAGCTTCACCATACAGCTGCGAATTTCTGCCTTGCTGGGTTGGTTGCGAAACGGTTCTAGGAGACAGGGACTCGATACCATATCACCCAACAATCCTAGCATCTGGCGATCGCTTTCCGGGTTGGGTGAAAATGAAATATCCACTTGCTGAACTTCCCCAGTAATTTCGCGGCTGATTTCTACTTCGCCAATCGGTGATAGCAGTTCTTCTAGGTAGAGTTTGGCAAATTGGTCGTGGGGTTGTCTGGTCATCCGATGCAAGGATTTTGAATTTTATCTATTATATATAAGTTGTA
>NZ_JACJUP010001157.1:0-2196 GCF_014748295.1 Planktothrix sp. FACHB-1355
CGACGCTCTTCCGATCTCAAAATCTCTGCGCCAACTTAGCGCTTAATAGCATAACTAATACTTACTGTTACAATGTCGCTCTTGGCGATGCGATCGGCTCCGTCAAAGTGCCTGTACTCGATTATAACAGAGCGAATAATTTTGGCGGTATAGAGCTTGGCAGTCATATTGAAGGCGAGTTAGTTCAGGTGATAACTGTAGACAGCTTAAACTTGCCCTACTGTCGCCTGATTAAGTTAGACGTTGAAGGGATGGAATTGCAAGTTTTGCAAGGAGCGGTCAACACTATTAATAGGTTAAAGCCCATTCTCTATGTGGAGAACGATCGCTTAGAAAAAGCACTTTCTTTGCTCTCATATCTTCATTCTTTGGGCTACAAAATGTATTGGCATATAACTCCTTTATATAACCCAAACAACTATTTCCAAAATGCTGAAAACATTTTTGGTGACATTGTTTCCATGAATATATTGTGTTTGCATAGCAGTTCTAGTCTTACTGTCAGCGGACTTCAACCAGTGGAAATTCCCAACTAGAACTTCAGACGCATTTAAGCAAAGGCGATTTCTGAGCGCACTGCCGCACAGGAATCTCAATGATGAACTCTGTTCCTTGTCCGAGAGCGGAAACACATTTTAGAACGCCACTATGTTTTTGCACCACAATTTGGTAGCTAATAGATAACCCCAATCCTGTGCCAGAACCAATAGGTTTAGTAGTAAAAAAAGGGTCAAACAACCTACGGCATACCTCTTCTGTCATGCCGGGGCCGTTGTCAGAAATCCGAATCGACACTCGCTCAGGGTCAATCAATTTTGTATGAATGTGAATCGTGCTGGGATTCTCGATAACATCGGCCACAGATCGATGATAATCGTATTCCTTGAGAGCATCAAGGGCGTTGGCAATGATATTCATAAATACTTGGTTGAGTTGCCCAGCATAACACTCGACGAGCGGTAAGTCTCCGTACTCTTTGATCAGCTTAAGACTGGTATTGCCTACCATCTCCCTGATGCGACTCTCCAAAATCATAAGGGTATTCTCAATTCCCTCATGAATGTTGACTGGTTTCTTGTCTGCTTCATCCAAGCGAGAAAACTTACGAAGCGACAGGACAATTTCGCGGATACGTTCCGATCCAATCTTCATCGAAGCCAGCAATTTGGGCAGGTCTTCCATCAAAAACTCTAGCTCAATTTCCTCAATCTGCTCCTGAATTTCCTCTACTGGCGACGGATAGTGCTTAGCATATAAACTGAGGAGATAGAGTAGATCTTGAGTATAGTTTTTGGCGTGTTCGAGATTGCCGTAAATGAAGCTGACGGGATTGTTAATTTCGTGAGCGACACCAGCCACAAGCTGACCGAGACTGGACATTTTTTCGCTCTGAATAAGTTGAGTCTGAGTCTGTTGCAGTTCGCGAAAGGCTTGTTCTAGCTGTTGAGCTTGAGTTCGCAGTTGTGCTTCTGATTGCTGCAATGCCGCCTCTGTTGAACGACGCTCTTGAATCTCCTGTTTCAGCTGTTGATTAGTTTCGGAAAGTTCAGCAGTCCGTTCCTCCACCCGTCTTTCTAATTCAACTGTGAAGTTTAAAAGCATTTCCTCTGCTAAGACACGGTGTTCGATCTCCTGTTGCAGACGCACATTTTGGTCTTGGAGTTTTTTAGTCAAGTTCCGAATGTTTAGGTGAGTTCTAACACGAGCTAATACCTCTTCATGTTGAAACGGCTTGGTAATGTAATCTACTGCACCGAGATTCAATCCTTGGACTTTATCGATCGTCTCGGTAAGGGCTGTCATAAAAATTATGGGAATGTCTCTTGTTGATTCGTTATTTTTCAGGCGACGGCAAGTTTCAAATCCATCTATTCCCGGCATTAGCACATCCAAGAGAATCAGATCCGGCAGCGCATATTCAACCTTTTGGATAGCACTTTCACCATCTTGCGCCACTAACACTTTAAAGTTGGACTTTGCCAACAAATCGAAAAGCACTCCTAAATTAGTAGGGGTGTCATCTACTATTAAAATAATATTATTTTCATTTTTTATTTCCATTATTTAGTACCTTTTTTGTCCAAATTCCTAAAATTATTTGACCGTATAATTTAACTAATTTTACCTCACTTATTTAATTTGTGCAAATCAGGGTATGAATTTTTTCTAATAATTGCTCTGACGTATAGGGCTTTG
>NZ_JACJUP010001158.1:0-2195 GCF_014748295.1 Planktothrix sp. FACHB-1355
ATACCAGCATATTTAGGAAAAGTAAACCCCTACAGCCTACTTTTATATACAAAAGATTGTACAGAAACCCGGTTTCTTCAAGAAACCGGGTTTCATGGTGTGTAGAGCGCAATTGGGGACTGTGGCAGTAAGATGGGGAGGGAAGAAGGAAGAAAAGAAGCTGATATCGTGAGCGATTCCACACTAGAGCAAATACTAAAGCTAGCATCTGCGCGATCGGATGCAGCAGAAGTGTACTACCTATCGAGTCAAGACACACCGATCGAATTTGAAAACAATCGTTTAAAGTCCCTCCAGACAAAAGCGCTTCAGGGAGTAGCACTGCGAGTAGTTTGTCAGGGTAAACTGGGATTTGCCAGTTCCACAGACTTAACGCGGTTGGAAGACTTGGTAGATGCGGCGGTGCAAACATCGGAAATTGGAGATCGAGCAGAATTTGAGTTTGCCAGCAATGTCAAATTCCAGGCAGAGGAAAAAAGCTACACACCACCGCCAACACAAGAATTAGTAGCAATAGGCGATCGACTCATATCTGAAGTGCGGGCATACAACTCAGATATCCTAGTCAACGTAGACTTTCACGTCCGCACCAGAAAAATTAAAATTGCGACAAGTGCGGATGTTTACGGCGAACGCAGCAGTCAAACAGTCAGCGCCAGTTTATCGGGAAACTTGGTCAGAGGCGAAGATTTTCTGCAAGTTTACAGCTTCGATGTAGCGAGAGACAACGTTCCCGATTGCGATCGCATCCTGCAAAACCTCGTGCAAAAATATCGTTGGGCAGAACAACAAGCTAAAATTAGCAGCGGTTCCTACCCAGTTTTGTTTACCCCCAGAGCAGCAGCTGGCACCTTGGGCAGATTATTCGATACAGTACTATCCGGGCAAGCAGTCGTCCAGAAAGCATCGCCTCTAGCGGAAAAAGTGGGCCAAACCCTATTCGACGAACGCCTGACTTTGTTGGAAGACCCCAACATCGGGCCATCCGCTTGTAGCTTTGACGATGAAGGAACACCCACAAGTCGCAAAGTCTTTATTGACCGAGGCACCGTAATGGGATTTTATTGGGATAGGAGATGGGCATCCCGTGCAGGTCGCGAATCCACCGGCAACGGATTTCGCGGCGGGCTATCTCGACCTGGCCCAGATATGGTCAACCTGTGCATTTCTCCCGGTAGCACACCAGTAGAAGACTTGATTGCAGGAATCGACGAAGGATTGATTGTCGATCAAGTTTTAGGCGCGGGACAATCCAACCAGTTAGCCGGGGAATTTTCCGTCAACCTGGATTTAGGCTACAAAGTAGAAAAAGGCCAAATCGTGGGTAGGGTGAAAAATACGATGGTGGCTGGTAATATTTTTGAAGCATTTCAAAATTTGGTAGATTTGAGCGATCGTCCCGAATGGGTAGGCGGTGGTGCTTATCTGCCCAGCGTTTTGTTTGAGAAGTTAGGTGTAGCGGCGCGGCAAACTTAAATAGGAAAAAGGCAAAAGTGATATGAAAAAGGAAAAAATGACACCGGAAACAGCCAAAAGGAAAAAGCATTTTCTCTTCCTTTTTTCTTTTGCATTTTGCCTATTAACTTTTCTGACCGGTTGCGTGCAGTACGATTTGGGGGTGACATTTAAAAATACCAACAGCGGCGAACTGGTGCAGCACATCAACCTGAAAGAAAAGTTGGCTGAGTTTAGCAAAGCAACTGTTGACCAATGGTTGAACAGCATCGAGAGTCGCGCTGACCGATTACGGGGTAAAACTCAACGGATTTCTGACAACGAGTTGGTTGTGACTATTCCTTTCAACAATGGCGAGGAATTGGCGGAAAAGATCAATCAATTTTTTAACCCGATCGATGAGAAAAAAGCTGAAGCTGCGAATAGCAATTATACCGACTTACCAAAAATTAATTCCCATCTGACATTAAATCAAGGCAACTTCTTGTTGGTGGTGCGGAATAAGTTGAGTTACGATTTGGATTTGCGATCGCTTGCGGTTATCTCTCCTGAAGGGAAGGTCGCGATCGATGCCGATTCCCTGTTTCAGTTAGATTTTAGCCTCAATACGCCTTGGGGTGCTAGTACTGCTGCGAATGCAGAGAATGCGATCGTACCAGCAAGTTCCGCCAACGGACATCAACTCGTTTGGAAACTTAAACCGGGTGAGATCAACCATATCGAAGCGGTGTTCTGGCTAC
>NZ_JACJUP010001159.1:0-2192 GCF_014748295.1 Planktothrix sp. FACHB-1355
CGCCGCAAATTCATCAAGCGGTTTATCGTTGTAACGATGAAGAAGTAATCAACTTTAGCGAGAAGTTAGATTTTTTGCGGACGCTGTTGCAGATAAACAATGCACCAGTGGATGCGCTGTGTGCAGCCGCTATGCGGGAAATTTATCAACTCAGAAAGGCCGATCGCACCTGGTTAGTCAACGCAGGCAGAAATTTAAGCGTATTGCTTAGGGATGACTACGATCGCTTGAGAGTAATTTTAAGCCAAATCCACCCTTAGAGAGTTTTGAATTTTGGGTTTTGAGTTTTCAGTAGATAGGAGTTGTCTTTATTGGAAGTCAACTCTCAAAGCTGAGAACTTTCGCTTTTGGTAGCTATGGAATCAGTTATAGAAACTCTCCACGAACCGATCGTACCGTTTGCTATTTTATTGGTAGTCATCTTGACCGTACCCGCTATATTCGAGAAACTGCGGTTGCCGGGATTGGTGGGTTTGTTGGTCGCGGGGGTAATCCTCGGCCCTAACGCTTTGAATCTACTTCAAACTAAAATGCCGACAATGCAACTGCTGTCGGACATTGGGTTAATTTACCTGATGTTTGTGGCGGGATTGGAAGTAGACATGGAACAATTCCGCAAAACCAAGCATCGATCGGCAGGTTTCGGTACTTTTACTTTCCTGGTACCCCTGATTGTCGGAACGATCGTCG
The DNA here is from genome assembly GCF_014748295.1 of Planktothrix sp. FACHB-1355. NCBI lineage: Bacteria > Bacillati > Cyanobacteriota > Cyanophyceae > Oscillatoriales > Microcoleaceae > Planktothrix > Planktothrix sp. FACHB-1355. The sequence continues at coordinate 691 of NZ_JACJUP010001159.1, forward strand.
GGCGTGTGTTCGGCTTTGGCTGGAACGCTTCGATTTTGATCGGTTCCTTGTTTGCTTCTCATACCCTGTTAGCTTATCCGATCGTCAGCCGTCTGGGAGTGGTGGGAAACGAAGCCGTTACAGTCACCATTGGCGCTACTATTTTTACCGATATTGGCGCTCTACTGGTTTTGGCAGTTTGTATCGGCATTCATGCGGGTAACTTTACTGTTATCAAATTCATCACCCTGTTAGGTTCGCTGATTGTCTACTCTGCCATTGTGCTGTTCGGCTTTGATTGGGCGGGGAAAGAATTTTTTCGTCGCACTGGCGATGATGAAGGCAACCAATTTTTGTTTGTACTTCTAGCGGTTTTTTTGGCAGCATTGGGAGCTCAGTTAATTGGGGTAGAGAAAATAGTCGGTGCTTTCTTGGCTGGTTTGGCAGTTAACGATGTCCTGGGCGGTGGGCCAGTCAAAGAAAAGGTGATTTTTGTCGGTAGTGTCTTGTTTATTCCCATATTTTTTGTGGATATGGGATTGCTAATCGATATTCCAGGTTTTATTAAAAGTTTGGCATCGATTTGGCTGACGCTGGCGATTGTGGTCGGTTTAATTGCCAGTAAATTTTTGGCGGCTTTGTTTGCCAAACTGGTTTATCGTTACAACTGGCAGGAAATGCTGACCATGTGGTCGCTTTCCCTACCCCAAGTGGCAGCAACTTTGGCAGCGACGTTGGTAGGGTATCGCGCTGGATTGCTGACTGAAGGTGTTTTAAATAGCGTTCTGGTTTTGATGCTGGTGACGGCTACGCTAGGCCCACTGATTACGAGTCGGGTGGCGGTAGGATTAAGGTTACCGGAAACTAATTTGGATATCTATACAAGTTCTGAGGATGAAAGCTTTTTAAAGGCAGAGGCATCGCGTTTTACGGTGGTGGTGCCAGTTTACAATCCTCAAACTGAGCGCTTTTTGATTGAAATGGCGGCGTTATTGGCGCGGCACGAAGGGGGTAGGATTGTACCGTTAGCGATCGCGAAGGCTCACGTGCATATGGATGCCCCGGAACTGGAGATGGCTCACGATCGCGGCGATATGCTTCTGGAGAACGCTTTGCAGCTAAGTCGAGAACTGGGTGTAGAAGCGAAACCGCTGCTGCGAATTGATGATAGCGTTCCCCAAGGAATTAGCCGTGCGAGTCGGGAACAAAATGCCAATTTGATTGTGATGGGTTGGGGTCAACGAACTGGGTTTCGGGCTCGCTTGTTTGGTAATGTAATTGATAGCGTGCTGTGGGCGGCTCACTGTCCGGTGGCTGTAACGCGGTTCCTAGATTCGCCCACGCAGGTAAAGCGGATTTTAGTACCGATCGAAAATTTAACATCTCAGGCTTTACAACCTGTGCGGTTTGCCAAAGTTCTGGCCCAGGCAAATCAGGCACAGGTGACGCTACTGCACGTAAGCGATCGCAGAACTACACCGACACAACGTGCTTGGGATGAGTCCCAATTGGCTTTACTCGCC
>NZ_JACJUP010000116.1:0-9865 GCF_014748295.1 Planktothrix sp. FACHB-1355
TCAGTCTGCGATCGAATTTCCTGAAGGCTCCGGTAAAGGATGAGTTAGAAAGGCGTATTCCCGGACTACCCGATTACCGATCAAATGTTCTTGGATAATCCGCTCAATTACTTCGGGGGTTGCGTTGCGATACCAGACGCCATCCGGGTAGACGACCAAAATCGGCCCTTGGGAGCAAACTCGCAAGCAGTTAGCCTTGGTGCGAAAGATACAGGTAGGTCTAGTGGCGGTTGGCTTTTCCAGTTTGAGTTCTTTGAGACGTTTTTTGAGGTAGTTCCAAGATTCCAAACCAGCTTCTTTGGAGCAACATTCGGGTACGGTCTGATCTGCACAAATAAATATATGCCGCTGAATTTGGCTCAGTCCCAAAGTTTGCACGCAAGCTGCCAAAGCGTTCTCGCCCGACCCTTCATCAATCTGACAAACCTCATCAACTGGCAAAGCTACGGAGTCTTCTGTCATTGTGCTGCTTTTGTCCGTGAATCCTATTCACTTAAATTGTCTGATACATTTACGCGACACAATACGGGAAATTCCCGGATAATGCAGCGATAGCGACACCATCTGAAGTGATGGTGAAGGCGGTATCCCGCAAAGCTCTGAGCATGAAGCCCAAAGCACCATTCATATCTCGTGGTAAAGTATGACCGCAAGAGGGACATTTAAACACCTTAGCACCACCCAAGGATTGATGAATATGACCACAAGAAGTACAAGTCAGGGAAGTGTACGCCTCTGAACCTGTAATCACAATTGTGTTGGTCATTTCGGCTTTTTGAGTTAAGAATAACTCAAAACGGTAATGCGCCCAAGTCAACATCGATCTAACCGTTTTTGACCGCATCTTTCTTCGTACCTTGGCAACCATCAGGGATGTCTCGAAAGTAGGCAGAAATATGACCCGATAATTATCGGTTAGATAGCAAACAATTTGCTGATGAGCTTCCTCAATGAGGTGACGAATTTTATTTCTCATTCTTTGAGCAGCTTGCCGCATTCTTCGCCGTTGCTTTCGACAAGCAAGATGAGTGCGACTAATTAAGTTGTCAAGGTGTTGGCACAATCTGGTAATCCTACCAATATCGCCATGACCGAACTCAACAAACCTAGACCCATCAAAACCTGTTAAAAAGGTTCTAACCCCTGGATCTAAAGCGATAATCCCACTGCGCTCTTTTCGCTCAACTACTACTTCTTGAGGAATAATGGCAAACCACCTTTGATGGGAAAATGTCAGCTGCGTAGCATTTGAGCAGTTTTCTGGTAACGGCTCAGACGTTATGAAGCTAAGCCCTTTAGTTAGCTTTGGATACCAACAACCTGAACTGAAATTGCACTCGTTAAACTTAATTGTTTGTTGTCGCTCGCGGCAACTTCTAAACTTAGCATCAACACTTGTCTTGTAGGCTTTATGAGCATCAAAAATGGCATTTTGCCTGATATGACAAGGTGTTTCTTTTACCCATTCTGGCAAGTCAGACTGCATGATAATGTTTCTTAACTTAAGCTTACCTACTCTTTTATTTTGTCGTTGGTAAGCAATAGCTTGATTGAAACAATATTTGCAAGCCGCCAACCATTTGCGCCACACTTTGTTAAGTTCGGCGCTTGGGTAAATCCGAATCTTCCTGCATCTGAGTCTTGTATTTGCGGAGTCCGTCAAGCCTTGAGCTGAAGCAGTGAAGAATGGCAAGGATATCCTCAACCATTTCCTCGTGAGGAGAGAGACTTGATTCATTGAGAACCACGAGTTCACACCTGTTCTGTTCGCACAGCCATCGAAACAAGTCAAATCCGAATCTTGCCAATCGGTCTTTGTGAGCGACCACAAGGCGTTTGACATCTCCTGACAAGACTTGTCCCAGTACGGCAAGCATCTTTTTGCGCTTAAAGTTAAGACCCCCTCCAATTTCTGAGACGATTTCTCCGTCTGGGAATCGGTCGATAAGGTATTCAATTTGGCGGTCGAGGTCAGGTTTTTGGGCGCGAGAACTGACTCTGGCATAGAGGATGTCTTTTCGGGTATCCAAGCCAGATCTAGCTCTGGCTGTATAGCTTTCGACGTTGTATCGCCGTTGCTTCCCGGATGTCCAGATGGCTTCGATTTTCCCTTGTTCATGCCATCGACGCAGTGTTCGTTCATTGACTCCAAGAATTTCAGTTGCTTCTCTTGGGGTGACGTATTTGACAATAGTGGTATCCTCAACTTTTGAGTTATTATACCGCTATGCCCGGATATGTCCGGTTAAGTGATGATTAAATTTATCCTCTCCCATTCGCTACTATCGGCGCTGAGTATTTGTACTTTGTTGATGCTGCGCCTGCCCCTGTTCGGGAACCCGTACAAACAAATTTGTTGCGATCGCACGCCCCGTCGTTTTAAATTAGCACTCAGGAGATGAGAGTGCTAACTCAAGTAAGGGCCAGGGACAAGGGACAAGAGAAAGAACACCCGAAGCCCGATGCCCAATCACCAATCATAAAGTAGGAGAAAATTTTTGTATGGCAGCAGTATCTCTAAGCGTTTCTACCGTTAAACCATTAGGCGATCGCGTCTTTGTCAAAGTAAGCGCTTCTGAGGAAAAGACGGCTGGCGGTATCCTCCTACCCGACACAGCAAAAGAAAAGCCTCAAGTTGGGGAAGTAGTCCAAATTGGCCCCGGCAAGCGCAATGACGACGGTTCCCGTCAAGAAATGGAAGTAAAAGTCGGCGACAAAGTTCTCTACTCCAAGTACGCCGGCACAGACATCAAACTCGGCACTGAAGAATACGTCCTGCTCTCGGAAAAAGACATTCTCGCCGTCGTTAGCTAATAGCCAGTCGGTAGTGGGTAGTAGGGAGTAGGAAAGAAAAGCCAATTACCTTTCTACCGCTCGCGAATTAGCAAAATCCAAAATCCAAAATCCAAAATCTAAAATCCACAATCATTGACACATATGGCTAAGCGCATCATCTACAACGAAAACGCTCGTCGCGCCCTTGAAAAAGGTATCGATATCCTGGCAGAAGCTGTTGCCGTCACCCTTGGCCCCAAAGGCCGGAACGTAGTGCTGGAGAAGAAATTCGGCGCACCTCAAATTGTGAATGACGGCGTGACGATCGCCAAAGAAATCGAGCTGGAAGACCACATCGAAAATACTGGCGTTTCCTTGATTCGTCAAGCTGCTTCCAAGACCAACGACGCTGCTGGCGACGGTACCACAACTGCTACCGTTCTCGCCCACGCGATGGTGAAAGAAGGATTGCGTAACGTTGCTGCTGGTGCTAACGCGATCTCCCTCAAGCGGGGTATCGATAAAGCTACCAACTTCTTGGTAGAAAAAATCAAAGAACACGCCCGTCAGGTAGAAGATTCCAAATCTATTGCCCAAGTCGGTACCATCTCTGCCGGTAACGATGAAGAAGTCGGCAACATGATTGCCGAAGCAATGGACAAAGTGGGTAAGGAAGGCGTCATCTCCCTGGAAGAAGGGAAGTCCATGACCACCGAACTGGAAATCACCGAAGGGATGCGCTTTGACAAAGGCTACATCTCTCCTTACTTCGCTACAGATGCTGAGCGGATGGAAGCTGTTCTCGATGAGCCTTTCCTCCTGATCACCGACAAGAAGATTGCCTTGGTACAAGACTTGGTGCCAGTGCTGGAGCAAGTTGCTCGTTCCGGTCGTCCTCTGCTGATTCTCGCAGAAGATATTGAAAAAGAAGCTTTGGCTACTCTGGTGGTCAACCGCCTGCGCGGTGTGCTGAACGTAGCTGCTGTCAAGGCTCCTGGCTTTGGCGATCGCCGCAAAGCTATGCTGGAAGATATCGCCGTCCTCACTGGCGGTCAACTGATCACCGAAGATGCCGGTTTGAAGCTGGAAAATACCAAGCTGGATATGCTGGGTAAAGCTCGCCGCATCACCATCACCAAGGACAACACCACGATCGTTGCTGAAGGTAACGAAAAGGCAGTTAAAGCTCGCTGCGAACAAATCCGCCGTCAGATGGAAGAAACCGATTCTTCCTACGACAAGGAAAAACTGCAAGAGCGTCTGGCTAAGTTAGCTGGTGGCGTAGCAGTAGTTAAAGTTGGTGCTGCTACCGAAACCGAAATGAAGGATCGCAAGCTGCGCCTGGAAGACGCCATCAACGCTACCAAGGCTGCTGTAGAAGAAGGTATCGTTCCCGGTGGCGGTACGACTCTGGCTCACCTAGCTCCCCAAGTGGAAGAATGGGCTAACGCTAACCTGAAGAACGAAGAGCTGACCGGTGCTTTGATTGTCGGTCGTGCGCTATCTGCTCCTCTGAAGCGGATTGCTGAAAACGCCGGTCAAAACGGTGCTGTCATCGCCGAACGGGTGAAAGAGAAGTCCTTCGATGTTGGCTACGATGCAGCAAAAGGCGAATTTGTCAATATGTTTGAAGCTGGTATCGTTGACCCTGCTAAGGTGACTCGTTCCGCTCTGCAAAACGCGGCTTCGATCGCAGGTATGGTGTTAACTACCGAGTGTATCGTCGTTGACAAACCCGAACCCAAGGAAGGCGCTCCTGCTGGTGCAGGCGCTGGTATGGGTGGCGGCGACTTCGATTACTAATTCTACTCTCTTGTGGGGTGGGCATCTTGCCCGCCCTGTCACAGGCAAGATGCCTGTGCCACAATTTTTCGGAAAACAGCTGCTTCCTGGTGGAGGTAGCTGTTTTTTTTGTTTGTTTTTGAACCGCTCTAGATACTTTCCTCCCTCTTATGGTGGGAAAGCGGTTGGATGAGGTACACAATTTTTTTGTCTCTTCCTCATTCCCTCAAATTATGTGCTTCACTCACTGGAAAACCTTTGAATACAACGGTTGAGAAGGAATGATGCGTGTAAAGATATAGATACAACCTACATAATAAATATCGCTTGGGTCACAACTGGCTGGTTGTTACTCAAAGAATGTCGGGAGGTAAGCTGAGTGTCCGCCACTATCACAATCAACTCATCGGAAATTCGGCAAATTTTACAGCCGCCGCGCACCTCTAATTCTTCACGCCTTTGGGAAATTGCACAAAAGGCAAATGCTTTAGCTGTTATGGTGGAAGATCGTTGGGAGAACTTTACCGACGAAGAGCGAGAATTGCTCAAAACTTTTGCTTATGCAGTCATTGAACCACCCAAAGGAATATTAGATACTATTGGTGAGTTGGTAAGCCGTTTTCTTTTGGCTTTGGTTTTGGCTGCAATCGCTATTAAAGGTGAAGCCGACGCTTTTGGCGCATATTCTAATGGCTCTAACCGTCTTATTAATGCAATTTTAGGTAGAATTGAACGAGAAGATATCGCTTATCAAAAAGCACTATCTGAAGTGATTGAAGAGACTTTTGCCAATTTGGAAACCAGCAAGGCTATGACGGCGGAGGAAGCGTGTGAACGGATCGGGCGAATTTTCAGATAAAATTATCAGAGAACTTTGAGAAATCTTATCAAAGCCTGATTCGCGATCGATCCCGAAAAAATACAGCCGCCGCCAAAGAGTTTATCTAATTAATTCAAAAATTTATGTGGTTATTACAAGAAATTATAGAATCTTCAGCTATATCGAATGAAATTGAGTCTCCAGAGAGCGTGAAAACTGATGATACAGAAGAATAAAATTGGAGTAAGAGCAACAGCAGGCGATCGTGAAAATTTTCTCTGCAACTGAGAATTTAACGATAAACTCACGAGTTTACCTTCATAGAGATGATACTCTGTAGGACGAAGGCGGTATCATTTAATTGCTCCAGCACCAGGTTAGTCTGCTGTAGGGATGCCACGGTCTGCTGAGAAGCTTCACTTAAGTGAGATATCGCATTACTGATTTGCTGCGCCCCCTTGAATTGCCCTTCCATATTGTGACTGACTTTCTCAAATTGCGGTGTGAGACTTTGCACTTCAAATATGACAGCAGCGATTTCTCCACTGATGCGCTCAACCTGTTTTACATAGCGACTTACCTGTTGGCTAAACTTATCCATTTCTTCAACACCCTTGGAAACAGATAATTGTATATCTTCGATCATCTCCTCGATTTCCTGGGAAGCAACAGCGGTGTTATCTGCTAGTCGCTTGACTTCTCTGGCAACAACAGTAAAACCAACCCCATACTCTCCTGCTTTCTCCGCTTCAATGCCGGCGTTGAGGGAAATTAAATTGATCCGATCGGCTACTTTACTAATTTTGGTCACCACGCTATTAATATTATTAGCTTTTTCATTCATGATTGCCAATCTGGAGGAGATCGCGGTCGTGGCAGTTGCCAATTGATACATTCCATCTGCCATTTCCATCAGGGAGGCTTGACTATTACTTGCAGAAGCAGCAGTTGCTTGGGCTTTTTGTGTAATATCTTCCATCGTCTTGGCTAATACCCCGTTAGTAGCAGCAATCTCCGAGGCGGTAGCTTTCACTTCGTTAGTGGAAACTGCTTGCTGTACGACTGTAGATTCTAACTGCTTGCCCGCAGTAGTAATTTGCATCGTGGAGGAGGTAACTTTCATACCTACTTGATTGGCTTGCATAATTACCTCATTTAGCTTGTCAAAGGAAGTTTTCAGTTGCCCAATCATATCGTTGAAAGAGTTTGCCAATTGTCCGACTTCATCGGAGCGATTGAGGGGTAAGATATTCTGCCATTTACTAGGGTCAATTTGGCTGGCATTCAACTCAATATCTCTAGCCACCTTATTCAGGCTTTGAACTGGTTTAATGAGCAGGTATCTTACTGAAACTAAACCTAGAAATGCTGCTATCACAACAATAAGTGCCGAACGACTAATCAGGAGATAAGCCATCCTAGAAGCTACTAGGGTTGATTCAGACATCGGCTTGACAATTACTACTTTCCAATAAGAACTAGGTACGTGAAATATATAAACGGTCGATTTTTCCTGAAGTAACCAGTCATTTTTGATTTCAAATTCCTGAAAGCGTTGATTTTGCTGCTGTTCTTGCTTTAAAGGATCGGCAAGTACCGCCGCCATGAGTTCAGCTTGTTGTCGATCGATTTGGTCACTTTGTTCGTCTAACTTAGCTGCTGTTTCCTTGCTATACTTAGGCATCTGCTGCGCCTGCCTAAGAATTTTCTGGTTAATCGCTTCTAAGGCTCTAGCTATGGGTTCAAATGAAGGTTGTTTAACAGCAAATTCAGATGCTTGAATAAATTCTTGTGTTGACTTACCGGAACTATCAGTCTCAATTTTCTTGACTAAAGAGAGTTGAGGAAAAGTGATGAATTTATTGTCTCGATCCACAATGAAAATATAGCCACCTGTCTTTCGCTGCCAGGATTCAGTAAATGCTTGTAAACCTCCTAGTTTCAAATCGATAGTCGCAACACCGGAAAATTTTCTATTGTCTTGGGTTGCCACTGTGCAGGTAACCATTGGTTCGTTGGAATAGGGGTCTACATAGGAGCGGCTCCAAAAACAACGTCCTGGTTCTAAATATTTTGCTACAACGTACCAGTCCGTATTGTGGTATCCTGATTTGTTATAGTCATCGTAGTATTTGAGGGAATTATTTGACTCTCTACCCCAAAAGAAACTTCTACGTTCAACCTTGGAGTCAAATGCGTAAGGTTCGGGCCAAAATCCTCCTCCCGCTACAGCCAAATCTCCTTGAAAGTCAATAACTTTTGGCAGAACCTGTTTAAATACTATTTCTGATTTTGGTAATTCCTCTGCTGTTGCCCCTATGCTTCGGGCTAAGGCAGCAATTTCTCGAGAGCGATTCTCTAAATCTGAAACAGCATTGTCACCTGTTTGTTCGATTAGGCGTGAAGATTCAGCAAAAACTAGCTTTTTGCCTTCAATTTCGATCGCCAGGATCAAACTAGCGATTAAACCAACCGCGATTGCACCCACACCAATGAGGGTTTGAGTATTCAAGCTTTTATGCCATTTAACATTTGAGCTTTTCATTATCTGTTTGATTTAGTTCCTCAACTTGGTTAGTCTCTTGCAGGAATGCAACGGTTGGCACAGAGGCTTAATATCAATAAATCATCAATATGTAATCTATCCCAAGTATGAGCTAAAAGCAATCTGGGGCGGTGACAACAATCTGTCATACCAAATCCGGGCGAGCTACCCCTGTGACGATCGGGAGAAGATATGAAAGTGCGATCGCCCTGCGCCTCCCCAGCGGTGTGCCCAAGGCGGAATAAAGGGTAGGGCTTGGGGAAAAAATGCCAGTCGGCATCTGAGGGGGCAACAACTATGGCTAAAAGGTAGAACGGATAAGCTTTTCGGCTCTTCGACCTCACTGATAGTAAGGCCGTTTATGTAGATTTAATGACATCAATTGAGCAGTTTGTTCTGTCAATAATGTCAGAGATTCCACCCAAGCTCCCGCCTTGCATACCAATATAAAAACTGCTATGACGGCGCTGTGTTCTAGATTTTTATTTGACTCTACCAACATATTTAACTACTCGCTTATTTTTGATTTTATCGCCAAACATAAGCGCAGTAGTATAAGCATTACAAGAAATTGTAGATCTTCAGCTATGTCGAATGAAATTGAGTCTCCAGAGAGTATGAAAACCGAGATACAGAAGCAGAAAATTGGAGTAAGAGCAACAGCAGGCGATCGTCAAAATGTTATCTGCAACTGAGGATTTAACGATATACTCACGAGTTTACCTTCGTAGAGATAATACCCTGTAGGAGAAGGGCGGTATCATTCAATTGCTCCAGTACCTGGTTAGTCTGCTGTAGAGATGCCACGGTTTGCTGAGAAGCTTCGCTTAAGTGAGATATGGAATTACTGATTTGCTGCGCCCCCTCGAATTGCCCTTCCATATTGTGACTGACTTTCTCAAATTGCGGTGTGAGACTCTGCACTTGAGAGATTACAGAGGCGATTTCTCCACTGATGCGCTCAACCTGTTCTATATGGTGACTGACCTGTTGGCTGAACTTATCCATTTCCGCAACACCTTTGGAAACAGATAATTGTATTTCTTTAGCCATCTCTTCGATTTCCTGGGAAGCAAGAGAGGTGCTATCTGCTAGTCGCTTAACTTCTGTGGCAACCACAGTGAAACCCGCCCCATACTCTCCTGCCTTTACCGCTTCAATGCCGGCGTTGAGGGAAATTAAATTGATTCGATCGGCTACTTGGGCAATCTTGCTGACCACGCTATTAATGTTATTGGCTTTCTCATTCATGATTCCCAATCTGGAGGAGATCGAGGTGGTGGAAGTTGCCAACTGATTCATCGCATCTGCCATTTGCGTGAGGGAGGCTTGACTGTTAGTTGCAGAGGCGGCGGTTGCTTGCGCTTTTTGGGCAATATCTTCCATTGTCTTGGCTAATTCCCCGCTAGTACCAGCAATCGAAGTTGCGCTAGCTTTCACTTCTTTGGTGGAAGCCGCTTGCTGTACGAAGGTGGCTTCTAACTGCTTGCCCGCAGTAGCAATCTGTCTCGTGGAAGAGGTAACTTTCATTCCTACTTGATTAGCTTGCACAATTACATCATTGAGTTTGTCAAAGGAGTTTTTCAGTTGCTCTGCCATACTATTGAAGGAGTTTGCCAATTTTGAGAGTTCAATAATTTGGCTAGATGCAACGCGCTGGTTGAAATTACCCTGTGCCATCTCAGATGAAGCTTTGGCAATCCGATTGAGGGGACGAGTAATCCAGTTGGCAGTAAGAATTGCTACAACAATCGCCACTGCTAACGCCAGTAAACACAGCAGTATAGTGATGCGAGTGTTGTCGTTGATTTGTCCCATGAAATCCGATTCGGGAATGACTACCACAATTAGCCAATCTAGACCCAATTCATCCTGCCACGGAAGAACTTGAACGAATTGGGGTTTGTTATTGAGGTTGAATTTAATCTGCTGAGTGTTTCTAA
>NZ_JACJUP010001160.1:0-2062 GCF_014748295.1 Planktothrix sp. FACHB-1355
TGACAGTGCAAAGATGGTTCGCTCGCAGATTTTGTGTAATTTGCTGCTGAAATCGAACAGATTTTGTGGATAAAGTGAAAATTTCCGGCAAAAGTGAGTATAAAGACGCACCTTTCACCAACCCCCCCCGAAAGGGAACGGGGATTGTCTAAACCAATTTAGGCAACGCAAGAGGTGAATACCGCATTGAGACACAGTTTGGTACGCACTTCCAGATGCTTCCCAGTCTGGACTATCTACAAGCCTAATTGGTTAGGTGTTAGGTAAGACCAAGACATCTTAACTGTGTTGCAGGAAGGGACTAAAACAAGTTTGCTGGTTCTTGGGCCGATCGCCATTCAAAAACCAGCCCCCCGCAAGGGGATTATTGTAAAGCCGTCCTGTAAGGACGGGGTTTGGGACCCAGAGGTTTCGATGATGGCGACCTACGATGTCTGCCTTGTTGTTGTTTCAGTTGCGATCGCAATCACCGCCACCTATACGGCTTTGTCAGTGGTGAAGGGTAGCCGATTGGCCACAAAATGGGCGCGAAAGTTGTGGCTTGCGAGTGGGGCGGCAATAGCGATCGGCATCTGGTCGCACTACACAGGCATGACATCAACGCGACCGTGGGCATCGATCGCATATAATTCTCAGCAGCTAGTGGAACTCTCGACGGTCATCAGTTTTGGTGCTTCCTTAACAACTTTGTGCCTGACCTCGATGACAAAAACAACAAAAATCGGAAAATGCTGTCAACTCAGTAGTGCCATCGCGATCGCATCGACAATCGCCGCCACGCATTACACAGTAATGGCAGCCGTCAGCTTCCCGCCTCAAAAAGCAAAAATTGTACAACTTTACAGCACAGCAGATACTAGGGGCAGCTTTACTTTCTCAATAGCTATAGCGGTTGGAATTGCTACCTTAGTCATCTTAGCGCTGGCGCGACTGGCATATGCAGTCGCTCGGCGACTGCGTACTCAGGTGGCGACAGCAGAAGCATTACGCCAAAGCGAACAGCGTTTCCGTTCCTTAGTGCAAAACTCCTCAGACCTGATTGCAGTTTTGGATATCAACGCCACTTTTCGTTATGTCAGTCCCTCCGTAGAAAAAATTTTGGGCTACACACCGACACAATTAATCGATCGAAAAGCCTTTGACTGGATTCACCCAGAAGATATTGACAAAGTTTATGCCGCTTTTGCCAGTGCGATCGCCAATCCCGGCGCTAACATGGCGATCGAGTATCGAGTCAGACACGCTCAGGGCAATTGGATTTATTTGGAAACTATAGGGCGCAACCTGCTTGATGATGCCACTATCAAAGGCGTCGTAGCTAATTCCCGCAACATCACCAAGCGCAAACAAGCAGAAGAAGCACTGCGCCAGGTAGAACAGAACTATCGCAGCATCTTTGAAAATGCCGTTGAAGGTATTTTTCAAACCACACCCGATGGGGGATATCTGACAGTCAACCCCATGCTAGCCCGCATCTACGGTTACGATTCCCCAGCAGAATTAATCGCCACCATCATCGATATCAAACAACAGCTTTATGTCGATCCAAATCGCCGCTTTCAGTTTAGAAATCTTTTACAAGAACAGGATGCCGTTTGGGGCTTCGAGTCCCAAGTTTATCGTAAAGATGGCAGCATCATCTGGATTTCCGAAAGCGCTCGCGCCCTCCGGGACGAAACGGGTCAGCTGTTGGGCTATGAAGGCACTGTAGTAGATATTACCCAGCGCAAGCAAGCAGAGACAGAACTGCACAAACGAGATACGTTGCTGCAAGGGGTTGCAGCTGCCATGAATCATTTATTGACAAATAGCGATTACAGTACAGCAATTAATAAAGCATTAGACGCCTTGGGTGCAGTGACCGGTGTCGATCGAGTTTATATTTACGAACAGCACTGCCATCCCGAAAGCGGCGAAATCGGTGTGAGTATGCGATATGAATGGACGCGCCGACTCGAAGAGGCAGAGAGGGGGAGAGCGGAAATTAAAAGTCAAAAGTCAAAAGTCAAAAGTCAAAACGAAGAACGGGAGAACGGGAGAACGGGAGAAAACCTGCATAATG
>NZ_JACJUP010001161.1:0-2184 GCF_014748295.1 Planktothrix sp. FACHB-1355
GGAGGCACGCTGCGCGATCGCACTCCAACGTGTGTCTTAACAAAAGTTAATACAGTGTCGATTACTTTTGTCCGACTACTTAGCATAATATTCGATCGCTAACAAGTGTTTTTTCTCGCTAAATTGGATAAGAATAACAAACATAATAAATATTAATACTTTCCAATTTGCTCCTGACCTAGTACTCAGCACCCACGAGTAACCAGATGTTTAATGCCACAGAAATTCTGATTGACGCCTTCGTACAAAAGCTTCGGGACGGTTACCGCCGTACCTATGGAGGATTCAAGCCCGATTACGGAGATATTATTGGGTGGGCTGGCAGCATGGCGCTAGAAAACATCGCTAATAGCGACGCCCTCTATCACGACGTCGAACACACGATCCTAGTTGCTTTAGTCGGACAGGAGATTTTACGTGGAAAACACATCCGCGAGGGAGGTGTTTCCTGCGAAGACTGGTTGCACTTTATTATCTCCCTTGTATGTCATGACATTGGATATGTCAAAGGAGTTTGCCGTCAAGATAGAGAAGCAGATTGTTTGTATGCGACAGGAAAAGATGGCGGTATGGTTGGTCTCCCTCCCGGTGCTTCCGATGCCGGTCTTACACCTTATCATGTAGACCGAGCAAAACTCTTTATCGAAGAACGCTTTGGCGGTCACAAGCTCATTGATGCTTACACAATAAAGAGTAATATTGAACTAACTCGCTTCCCAGTTCCGGCAGCAGAAGATCATCAAGATACGGTAAACTATGCAGGTTTGGTTCGCGCAGCCGATCTGATCGGCCAACTGAGCGATCCGCGCTACCTCAAGAAAATTACTTCTTTGTTCTACGAGTTTGAAGAAACTGGCGTAAACAAAGCTTTGGGCTACCGTCATCCCGGCGATCTAAGGCGGAACTATTCTAGATTTTACTGGCATGGAGTTTATCCGTATATTAAAGATGCACTTCGTTATCTACAGCTAACGCAGCAAGGCAAGCAAGTCATTGCTAACTTGTACTCGAATGTGTTTGTGGTAGAACACGAAAAGGCTGAGGAGGAGCAAAGGCAATTGATTGAACAGGTATAGCAAAATATGAACTGGTGGCAGAAATTAAAAAATAATCCCTTAGCTCGTTTTGGGGCTTTGTTACTGTTAGTTTTCTATTTGGCAGTAATAGCTGCTGATTTTGTTGCGCCTTACGATCCTTATGCGTCTCAGCCCAACGGTTCGCTACTGCCACCGACGCAGATTTATCTAAAAACGCCACAGGGAAACTCGATCGGGCCTCATGTTTATCCTACAACTCAAGGGCCGGTAGACTTGGAAACGGGCGATCGCAAACTCATTGTAGATTGGGAAAAACCTACTCCCCTGCGCCTATTTGTGCAGGGGCCAACCTACTATCTGTTTCGCCTGAACGTGCCACTGCCGCCTACATTTGAGGAAATAGAAATTTTTGGGGGAATTCCCTGCAATTGGCATCTTTTCGGCACGACTGGCGATGCTAAATTTAACCTTTTAGGCACTGACGAACAAGCACGCGACCAGTTTTCTCGTCTGCTGTATGGAGGAAGGATTAGCCTCAGCATCGGTTGGGTGGGAGTGGCGATTTCCTTTCCCTTGGGAATGCTTTTCGGTGGTATTTCTGGTTTCTTCGGTGGGAAGATTGATAGCGTTTTGATGCGCTTAGTGGAAGTGCTGATGACTATTCCTACCATCTATCTCTTGGTTAGCCTCACCCTGGTACTACCTGCTGGGATAAGCAGCGCCATGAGATTCCTGCTGATCACATTAATCATCTCATTTGTCAGCTGGGCTGGTTTGGCAAGAGTAATTCGGGGACAGGTGCTGTCCATCAAAGAACGGGAATTCGTACAAGCAGCACGGGCTATGGGCGGCAAACCGATTTACATTATCATCCGTCACATCTTACCGCAGACGGCAACATACGTGATTATTTCGGCTACTTTGGCAGTTCCTGGTTTTATCGCCGCCGAATCAGTACTCAGTTTAATCGGACTCGGAATACAGCAACCCGACCCTTCTTGGGGAAATATGCTATCTCTGGCAACCAATGCTTCCATTTTGGTGCTGCAACCTTGGTTAATTTGGCCGCCTGCGTTGCTGATTATCCTGACGGTATTGGCTTTTAATCTTCTGGGGGATGGACTGCGGGATGCTCTCGATCCTCGCA
>NZ_JACJUP010001162.1:0-2115 GCF_014748295.1 Planktothrix sp. FACHB-1355
CAAACAAAAGTCAAACCAATCCAAAACTTGGGAAGCCAAGCACCGTAACTCCCCTCTTCGGCAGGAAAAATATAAGCAGAAAGCCCCACAATTAGGGTAGGGAAAATCACTAAAGCCGCTCCCAGCAGCCAAAGAACTGCGGTAAGTTCAGAATCCTTCTGATGAGCTATTTTCCAGTTGCGACCCGTCCATCGCCAAGCCATTGGCTGCGAACTATCAGCCATTATCAGCAACTGATCGTTAAGGTTAGTCGTGAAAATATGGCGACAAAAGTTACAAGCAAAAGATTCCGTCAGGGTCAGTACCGAAAGCTCCCCGTAACGACAAACGGGGCAAATGTAGACATCATGAAGGTTGAGGCGTCTGTTTTCAGTTAGGGGAGTCAGCGACTGCTTAGGTATCGGTTGTGTCATGCCAAGAAACTGTTGGGAATTTCAAAAGTTGTATTGGCCGTAGTCTAACGAGTAGTGACTGGGAAGCCCTTCTATCCACAAATAGATTTTACAATTTGTGCAAACGCCCAGCCGCTTAAGCGACTGGGCATTTTTTAGTTAAAACTGAATTGCTTTTAACTACAGTTTATTTTTTATTGTCCTTGAGACTGGAATGGTAGCTTTGGAAAGATTCGTAGTTCTCCTGTGGATGATACAAGTGGCACTCGCTTACAATCTTGTTCATTAAAGACAAAGAGAAGCGGCATTCCCGTAAATACTGTCCCCAATTTTGTTTCAAACTGCGATGAGCCATTCGGAGATTATAGGAAGGAATGGCAGTAGAAAGGTGATGGGGAACGTGAACGTTGATATCGTGGCAGAGAATTTCCACCCAACGAGGGTAGTCGCAGTGAACGCTGCCAGCTAGTTGGGCCATAGCTTCGTTCCACTCGCTTTCTGGCTTAAAGGGAATTTCTGGATCTGTGTGGTGTACTAGGGTAAAGGTACTCATCCAAAAATGGTAAACTAGCCAGGGTGCTAACCAGAACTTGACGAAGCCCCAGATGCCGATCGTCGCAATTAGGATCGGGAAAGCGATCGCAGCTGTTACTAGCACCAGTAGCGACGAAAATTTCACTTGCGATCGCTGTTTGCCCTCAAATCGCGACCAATCAAAGTGCAAAAGGGCCCAATGCGCGATCGAACCCACCCACCAAAACCAGCCTCGGATTGCCTGATAACCCCACTGCAACGGGCGTCCCGCACTGCCATAAAACTCTGGCTTAAAAGGTTGCCAAGCATTATCCTCATCTAGCTTATTAGTGTGAGCGTGGTGATAATTGTGCAATATGCGCCAGCTGTGGAAAGGATAAATCAAAGGCAGCATCATTGTGTGACCCACCAAATCGTTCACCCACCGTCGGTTGGCAAATGAACGATGGCCACAGTCATGACCGATCACAAAAAAACCAGTCAGCGCCGTACCCGTAAAAATCCAACATAATGGCAACAGAAACCAGGGTGAAAAGGCGATGCTCACATAGCCCAGGCAAGCCAGCAAAACGCTGATCGCAACTGATGTCCAAGCTTTTCGCCGATCCTTGATGAATACTTCGCGCGGCAGAGTTTTCAATATATGTCTGAGGCGTAACTCCGAAGGGTTAAGAGTCAATGCCTGGTTCTGTGGTTTGATCGTCGATGCAGTCATGTATAAATTTAGAGGTCTCCAAATGCCAGTAAAGGTGAAGTACCCATTTCTGTATGCGAAGCATACAGGCTGTGCTGATGATGTGTTTTACCTTTTGAGAGAGCTTGTGCTAAAATCCCCGGCTTAAAACGAATTCCAGGTTTTTTGTTTATAAGCAGCAGTGCAGTTGGCAAAACTTTTGCCTTTATACCACAATCTTGTGACTGCACTATCATCGTGTGGCTCGATCGAGCCAAGCTGACATCCCAGCCAAGATGAAAGGAAAGTTTATTTTTGTAAGGCAGCAACTGAGCCTAGCAGGTAAGATACCTGCTATTTGCTTCTATCAGTTGTCATTTTTGTCCTAGTTCGCCACCTCTTGGTTCTCTAAGGTCACCTGTTGCTGTTTGATATTTTGTAGTTCTTGCAACAAATTTTCTACATCAGCTTGCAAATTCAAGAGCTTGACTTGCTGATCTGCCTGGTACACAGACT
>NZ_JACJUP010001163.1:0-2173 GCF_014748295.1 Planktothrix sp. FACHB-1355
CGACATTTCCGAAGAATCCCACGCCCAAGCTTGCGTTCGTGCAGCCATTACCGAATACGGAAATCTTCACATTTTGGTCAATAATGCCGGTGTATTTTTGGTCACTGCCGAAACCGAGCATTACCCGATCGAAGACTTCGATCGCACCATTCGGATGAATATCAGATCGGCATTTCTGATGACAAAATACGCCCTGCCGCACTTACAAAGAACGCGGGGCAATATCATTTCAGCGGGATCGGAAGCAGGCTTTAACGGGTTAGCTAAAAATACCCCCTACGGCGGCACAAAAGGATGGATGCACTCGTTTATGTTGGGAGTTGCTGTCGAGCAGGCAAAGTATGGAGTACGTGCTAATTGCGTTTGTCCCGGTGCGATCGATACAGCTTGGACGCACAAGGAAACTGGGCCAATGGATGCCCAGATGGAAAAAATGTTGATAAATGCCACACCAATGGCTCGACGCGGTACTCCAGAAGAAATAGCTAACGTCTATGCTTTCTTGGCATCGGACGAAGCAAGTTACGTCACTGGTGCTTTGTGGTTAGCCGATGGCGGGGTCACAGCAGCCAAGGGAGCAGTCGGTCAGGAAACACCGCAATCGCTGCGAGTTGAACCCCAAGGCGAACTGCGCCTAGATCATTCTTTAGAGGGGTTAGAAGACAAAAACTTTCACACCATTAAGAGATGAAAAACAAAAGTAAAAAGGCAAAAGTAAAAATATTATCTTTTTACTTTTGACTTTTGACTTTCACGGGAGGTGAGAAGGATGGCGACATTTAAAGACAGAACGGAAGCGGGTAAATTACTGGCTACAAAGCTTTCTGCTTATGCCAACCGCGCTGATGTTTTGGTGCTGGGACTACCGCGTGGTGGTGTTCCTGTCGCGTTTGAAGTAGCAAAAGCGCTGAATGCGGCGCTGGATGTTTTTGTAGTTCGCAAACTCGGTGTTCCCGGACAAGAAGAGTTGGCTATGGGTGCAATTGCTAGCGGTGGCGTCCGCGTGCTGAACACCCAAGTCGTGCGATCGCTTCACATCTCCACAGAAACAATCGATCGAGTAGCAGACTTGGAACAACAAGAATTGGAACGTCGCGAAAAACTCTACCGGGGAAACCGACCCGCACCCAACTACACCGGACGCACCATCATTGTTGTAGATGATGGTTTGGCAACTGGTTCCACTATGCGTGCTGCGATCGCAGCGCTAAGGCAATACGAACCCAATCTGATTATCGTCGCCGTCCCGATCGCCGCCCCCGAAATTTGTCAAGAATTTCAATTAGAAGTAGACGAAGTAGTGTGCTACAACACGCCCGAAAACCTCTGGGCTGTGGGACGAGCCTATGAAGATTTCTCCCAAACCTCTGATGAAGAAGTTTGTCGCTTGCTAGACAGAGCAAATAACTGTCAGCTCGCGGCATCTTCTTAGGATCTAAAGATGATGGCAAAAAGAGCGATTTTTATTTGTGTTGAAATCAATAGGAGTACAAACTAGAAACAAGCAAAAAGCAAAAAGTAGGCCATCGGTAAATGCCCATTTTCAATTTATCATACCCAGCCACATTTTATTTATTCATTATTATCACTTTTGATAACTGTCAAATTATAAATAAGGACGTCATAATGAAAGCAATCACATTTACTTAAGGAGTTGCCATGTTTCTCAAAAGCAAACAAAATGGTACCTTGATCCAAATAGAGAATCTGGAATCTTTGATCAACCCCAATGAAAATCAAATTACCGGACGAGATCAAGCTGGCCAGGAAGAACAAGGGCCTGCTTCATATCAGAAAGAAGAATTAATTTTTCCTTCCGGCGAGCAACTACCCCGCTGCTGGTTAGATGCAAATTACCCAAAAGCCTGATCTCGGATTAGTTATTAGTCATTTGTAAAATTATCTTTTCACTAATCAGCGATGACTGATGACTAATAACATCTGTACAGTGCGTCAGAAGAGCGTAATTTTTGCGCTCATCATTAATTTTATCGCTCTGACGCACTCCACTTAATCTAACGCCGCAATTTAAGTTAATAACTGAGGACATTGATATGGTTGATACCAGCGTCAAAAAAATAGACTCTACCCAATCCCCTCAAGGTCAAATGGGCCAAAAATATCTTGCCTCTGGAAAGAGTGTGTCAATGCGTCTTTGGGAGGACGAACAGCC
>NZ_JACJUP010001164.1:0-2120 GCF_014748295.1 Planktothrix sp. FACHB-1355
TGTGACAGCCTTTTTTCGCGATACCTCAGCTTGGCAAGCTCTAGCTAATGAGACTATCCCTCGTATTATGGCTGCCAAGCCAGACCGAGAGCCTATTCGGGTGTGGACTGCTGGCTGCGCGACGGGGGAAGAAGCTTATACAATTGCGATCGTGCTGGCGGAAATTCTAGGGGCAGAAGGGTTTCGATCGCGAGTCAAAATTTATGCAACGGATTTAGACGAGGAAGCCCTCAATTGCGGTCGTCAAGCTACCTATTCCAGCAAGGGTGTGCAAGAGCTTCCCGAAGAGCTGCGGCGCAAATACTTTGATGTGTCGGGCAGAGATACATACACTTTTCGTAACGACTTTCGGCGCTGCGTAATTTTCGGTCGTCACGATTTGGTGCAACACGCGCCGATTCCCCGCCTTGACTTACTGATCTGCCGCAATACTTTGATGTATTTTACAGCAGATACACAAGCTCGGATTCTCGCCCGCTTTCACTTCGGTTTAATTGAGACTGGCTTTCTGTTTGTTGGCAAGGCGGAGATGTTACTGACTCACGCTAACCTATTCCAACCAGCTAATCTAAAGTATCGAATTTTTTCTAAAGTAGCTACAATCAGTATGCGGGATCGTTTACTGGTAATGGCAGACTCTGGTAATACGGAAGCGAGCAACCAAATTGTTGCGAATATGCGTTTGCGAGACGAAGCGATAGAAAATAATCCTGTCGCACAGATAGTAGTCGATGTTCAGGGTAACTTAGTACTCGCAAATCGATCGGCTAGGATTTTATTTGGTCTAACTTCCCACGATTTGGGGCGTCCTTTGCAGGATTTGGAACTTTCTTATCGTCCCGCCGAATTGCGATCGCGCATAGATCAAGCTTACGCGGAACGTCGCTCTGTGGTAATTCCTAACGTGGAACTGATGCGGGGAGAAGATAATATCACCAGTTTGGAAATACAGGTGATTCCTCTGTTGGAAACCAATGCAGATATACTTGGTGTGTCAATCGTGTTTAATGATATAACTCGCTACAGCCAATTAGAGCGCGAATTGCAACGTTCAACTCAGGAATTAGAAACCGCTTACGAAGAACTGCAATCTTCCAATGAGGAATTAGAAACCACTAACGAAGAACTGCAAAGTACCAACGAAGAACTAGAAACTACGAACGAAGAACTCCAGAGTACCAACGAAGAACTGGAGACGATGAACGAAGAACTGCAATCTTCCAACGAAGAATTGCACACCACCAACGAAGAACTCCGCCTGCGTACTGAGGAACTCAACCGCGTTAATATTTTCTTCGATTCCGTCCTGATCAGCTTGCGAATTGGTATGGTGGTTTTGGATAACCGTCTCAGCGTCCAACTTTGGAACAATGGCGTTGAGGATTTGTGGGGTTTGCGAGCGGAAGAAGCGATGGGACGTTTCTTTTTTGACTTGGATATCGGTTTGCCCGTAGAAAAACTGCGCGGATCGATCCGCGCCGCCCAACCTGCGAACCCCGACGAACAGGAACTTATTTTAGATGCGGTTAACCGGAGGGGTAAAAATATTCGCTGTCGCGTTATTTGCACATCTTTGATTGTCGGTAATCAACCGCAAGGTATCATACTTCTGATGGATGAGCGGCTCGAATAAAAACCGCATCATTGGAATTGCAGATTTCAGATGCCAGATTTCAAATAGAAGAAAACTAAGTTCAATTTGAAATCTTAAACTTTACAGCAGATTTCAGATTGAAATAAAATCCAAAATCCAAAATCCAAAATCGCCATTACCCGCCGCTGACCTTGGCTTTGTAACCCAATTGGATGAGAATTTGTACGATTTGTTGAGCGCGATCGCCCTGAATTTCGATCGTATTTTCCTTCACAGTGCCACCAGCACCGCATTGGGTTTTCAACTGTTTGAGCAAAGCGTTGAGAGTTTCCGGCTTAGTCTGAAAACCGGTAATTACCGTCACGGTTTTGCCCTTGCGACCTTTGCGGGATGCCTGGACGCGCAAATCTTGGCGATCGATCGGCAGTTCTTGCACCGGTCGTTCAAAGGCAGCGGCGTTCTTGTTGTTGTTGTTGTTGTTGCCAAATTCCGAGTAGACAACGCGATTTTCATTGCGATCGTTAGG
>NZ_JACJUP010001165.1:0-2171 GCF_014748295.1 Planktothrix sp. FACHB-1355
CAGGGACTTGACGGCGATTAAAATCGCCAGGTGCGTTTCATCCCCATGTCTAAAGCCAGGGGCTTTCACGCACGGTTTTCGGTAACCGGACACGATATGACTCTTTTAACAGCGAATTGACGCATGAAAAGCGTAGAATATTAACAGCGATAAGCCAAAGCAAATCGATTGACTCCCTCTAAATCTGAAAATATCTGAATTTCACAATAACTTCCCTGACGTTCCAGCAACTCGGCGACAGCATCCGCCTGTCCTGCCATCATTTCAATCAACCATAAACCACCAGGACGCAAATATTCCGGTGCTTTTTCTACCAAGTGACGAATGCAATCCAAACCATCAATTCCACCATCAAGGGCGAGGTGCGGTTCGTGTTTGGTTACTTCCGCTTGCAGACTTGGCAGCATCTCCCTGGGAATATAAGGTGGATTCGATATCATACCACTCAGCTTGCCTTTGAGATGTTCCAAAGGCTCAAACCAGGAACCTCGATAAAAATTAATTCTATTAGCAAATCCCAAAGTTTGGGCATTCTCGCGAGCAATATCCAGAGCGGCTGCGCTTTTGTCTACAGCATGAATAGTAGCATCCGGAAAGGCATCTGCCAAACCGATCGCGATCGCACCACTTCCAGTTCCCAAATCTGCCCAATGGGGCAAAGCGGGAGAGCGGGAGAGCGGGAGAGCGGGATAATAGCTATTACTTGAATAGTCCGGTCTTTTGACAGATGCGATCGCCAAATCGATCAGGCACTCCGTCTCCGGACGGGGAATTAGAACTGCTGGTGAAACCTTCAGTTTAAAATGTCGCCAGGGAGCGATACCAGTTACATATTGTACTGGCAAGCGCTCTTGCAGACGCCGTTGCCACAGCTGGTTTAACTCCGGTAGCGGCAACTTTAATTTAATTTTCGGCCAATCCTTGTACGATTCTAAACGCAGCGTCAAGCGATCGAGCCCAGCTACTTCCTGCAACATCCAATCCACTTCTGTCAGCGGGACATCAGCTGCTTTAGCCGCCGCCAAAGCATTCTGACGCCACCGCCACAGTTCTAAACCCGAAACACTTCGATCGTCCGCCATCGCTAAATGACTACTCGCATCTCACAGATCGCCCTTGACAAATTAGCGATTTTGCTGTCTATTTGCAGGTGCCGATTGATTATTGTTGCGAGCAGGCGCACTATTTCCCCGATTAGCGGGACGATTTTGATTTTGGGGGGAAGATTGTTGTTGGAGCGATCGCAAAAATTGTCTAGCCTCCGGAGGGGGAACCAACATTAATTGGTTTAGCCAGGGGTCATTCTTGCTCAACAAAGTCTGAATCACCCCTTCCAAATTCACCACCTGAATATCAGCATTAGAAGCTTGTTGGGGATTTTGTTGCTTAAACTGATTCAGCATATTCTGGGCATCTTCCTTGCTGAAAAATACCGGAATAATCTGCTGTTCGCCCATTTCTGGAACCTGCATGGTGATGTATCCTTTGTCTGGCCCACCTCTGGCAATAAACAAAGGTACCCCATCAAAATTCTTATCCTGCTGACCGCTCTGGCGCAACAGCGCCAACGCCGAATCTACCTGTTGCTGCACCGGCACCACATCAAACACCAAACGTTCTGACTGGTTTTTATTCTCTTGCGCCCGCTGGTACAATTCTCCTAGCGACCTGGGTATTACCTGCATATTTCTTCCCAGTTCCGGTCTTTCAGTTCTCAGCTTGTTCAAAAAAGCCTGAGCATCCTGCTGGCTGACAAAAATGCGAGCTACAGAAACATTGTTCTGCGCGTTGGCACCATTCCCGCCCTGTTGATTATTGACGCGACCGACCAGCAGTTCGCCAGATTGTGGATTGGCAACAATAAATACTGGTATCGGTCTGAGCTTTTGGACAATTTCCTCTTGCGTTAAGGCAAGCGCCCTCAGATTGTCAACAAACAAAGTGCTTAATAGAGTGCTGCCAATCAAACCCAGGGTTGCACCCCAGCGAAAAATTGATTTCATAACCTCTCCTGAAATAATGCCATATTAGAAAAAATTGCACAGCGCTTAACTAGGTATACTATCGCAATCATTTTTAATTGGAATGTAGTGGCTGTTTAGTTTTTAGTATTGACACTCCTCAGCTAAGCTAAGCTGTGCCAGGGATATTGCTTTATTTCACATAGCTCC
>NZ_JACJUP010001166.1:0-2168 GCF_014748295.1 Planktothrix sp. FACHB-1355
CACCAATTTGACCGACCTCAATCTCTATAACAATAAAATCACAGACATCAGTGGACTTTCTACCCTCACCAATTTGACCGACCTCAATCTCTATAACAATAAAATCACAGACATCAGTGGACTTTCTACTCTCACCAATTTGACCGAACTCGATCTCACTAACAATCAAATCACAGACATCAGTGGACTTTCTACTCTCACCAATTTGACCATTCTCTATCTCGATAACAATCAAATCAGAGACATTAGTGGACTTTCTACTCTCACCAATTTGACCGAACTCTATCTCGATAACAATCAAATCACAGATCTGAGTCCATTGCGATCGCTTATTCAACTACACTATGCCTTTGTCTACGGTCTTAACTTATTCAAAAAATACTTTTTGCCTCAGCACGAGTGGCAAGCACAATGGCTTTTATCAGAAGAAAATGCCGAAATTCGCCGATTGCTAGTCCAAACTATTGGCTACGCTCGAATTTGCCAGGAATTGCAAGCAACCGAATTAGATTCTTGGCGGGAATACAGTTTATTAAAAATAGATAGCGATGTAGATGTCGAGCCAATTTATCTACTAAAAATGACTTGTCCCAGCACTGGTTTTATTCACGCCTTGCGCGTTCCACCCAATATGACATCAGCGCGTGAAGCAATTCGCTGGGTGAATTGGGGAATCGACCCGTCAGAGTTTACTGTGGAAAGCTGAGATGTTGCCATGTCTATTTATTCAGCGCACATTTATTTATAAACGCTAAGATTAAATAGAGCTAATATAGCAACCGCTCTCGTCAGTTAAGACGTTCACCAGTTGCACCTTTTCCCAAGATTTCTAGTCCCTTCTTCCCCTAGCCTCTAGCCCCTAACCCCGACGCCCTAGCTATAGTTTGAGATAACAAAATGCCTTCACCATTTCCAGGGATGAACCCCTATTTAGAAAATTCCGAATTGTGGTCGGAAGTTCATCATCGATTGATTGTAGCGATCGCGATCGCCATAGCACCCGATCTGCGTCCTAAATATCGAGTCGCAATTGAAAAACGTACCTATTTGAGCGACATTGAGGAAAGCGTTTTGGTAGGAATTCCCGACGTGGCGGTATACGCTAAGCCTTCAAGTATCGATCGAACGCGATCGAATGTTGCGCTTGCTACTCAAACAGAAGCAACTTCTGTCACTATACCACTACCGGAAGAAGTCAGAGAAAGCTATTTAGCAATTAAAGAAGGAAAAACGGGTACAGTTGTTACCGTTGTGGAAATCCTTTCTCCTAAAAATAAGCGTTCCAAAGAAGGAAGGAAAGCTTACGAAAGCAAACGACAGCAAGTTTTGGCAAGTTTTAAGAATTTGGTAGAAATCGACTTACTCAGAAGCGGAAAACCAATGCGGATAATCGAAAAGATTCAATCAGATTATCGCATATTAATTAGTCGAGCTAATCGTCGTCCCACAGCAAGTTTGTATGCTTTTAACTTGCGGGATGCAATTCCCTATTTTCATTTACCGTTGGAGTCAGGCGAAAGCGAACCATTGGTAGAGTTGCAAAGCTTATTAAACAATATTTACGACGAAGCATCATTTGACATGGCAATAGATTACGATATCCAACCTGTACCGCAACTAAAACCGGAAGATGCCGTTTGGGTAGATGAGTTGTTGCGAACCGAAAAACTGCGCGGTACAGTTGAGTAAATGGGAATTACTCTCGCCTCTATTAAGTGGAATTTAATTATGGATACAAAAGCGATCGCATCTTCACCAACAACCGATAATCTCTATGAAACCGATTTCTATGCTTGGACGCAAGAACAAGCGAAAATGCTGCAAGCAGGAGTATGGGATGGTTTAGATATCGTCAATTTAGTTGAGGAAATAGAATCTTTGGGTAAGCAAGTTCGTCAGGAATTAAGAAATCGTTTGGGAATTCTACTGGGTCATTTGCTCAAATGGCAATTTCAGCCACACAAACGCTCTAAAAGCTGGTTTTTCACATTGCGCGAACAACGCCGCGAAATTCACTACCTATTAAATGAAAATCCCAGCTTGAAACCTTATCTTCCGGAAGCTTTGAAAAAAGCTTACCAAGCTGGAATCGACTTGGCTGCACGCGAGACATCCCTCTCAGACAAAGATTTTCCGGCTGAGTGTCTTTACTCTATAGAACAAGTTCT
>NZ_JACJUP010001167.1:0-2166 GCF_014748295.1 Planktothrix sp. FACHB-1355
CTTGCGAAGGTGGGCATCGTGACGGTCACCGCCAAGACGCCCACTTCGCGCAAAATCCAAAATCCAAAATTGAATGACTTTTCTTTTAGTGTCCTGCCATTCGTTTACCGATTTCGACAAAATCGGCTGCTTCGATATCGCTTTCGTACACAAATTTCCCCTCGCTGATCACAACAATGCGATCGCTCAGTTTCAATATTTCATCCAAATCTTCGCTGACCAGCAACACGGCTACACCGCGATTTCGCGCCGACACCATTTGACCGTGAATAAACTCAACGGCAGCAAAATCCAATCCAAAACAGGGATTGGCAGCGATCAGCAATTTGACATTTTCCGATGAAAGTTCTCGTGCCAAAACTGTACGCTGCACGTTACCGCCGGAAAGGTTACCAACGGGTGTATCTGCGGAAGGTGTTTTAATCGAAAACTGATTAATTAAAACTTGTGCGAATTGACGAATTAGTTTGGGAACGAGTAACCAGCCGTTTTGCGCTTGGGGTGGCAGATCGAATGTGCGTAAAGCCAGATTTTCTGCTACGCTCATATGCGGTACGCAGGCATTTTTGAGCGGTTCTTCCGGCAGGGCAAAAATTTGATGCTTGTACATTTCCGATCGCGTCGCTTTGTAAATTTCGCCATTGACTAAAATTTGGCCGGATGTGGCGGGACGCTGACCTGCCAGTACTTCTACCAATTCCCGCTGACCGTTACCGGAGACGCCGGCAATTCCGACAATTTCGCCTGCGCGTAAGGTCAGGTCAACACCGCAAACTGCTTCTAGACCGTTATCTTTGTTGGCGCGAATATCTTTAATTTCCAGAACGGGAATGTGGGAGGGAGGTGCTGTTTTCTCGACTTGTTTCGGTTCTTGTTTCTCACCCAACATCATTTGCGCCATTTCGGCAACGGTGAGATTTTTTACCAATCCGTGACCGGCGAGTTTGCCTTTTCGCAAAACGGTGATTTCATCGGCAAAAGCTGTCACTTCGCGGAATTTATGGCTGATCATCAATACGCTTAAGTTGCCGGCAATTACTTCATTCCGCAATAAGCCTAAAACTTCATCTGCTTCTTGGGGAGTAAGTACAGAAGTAGGTTCGTCTAGAATCAGAATTCGACTTTTGAGATAAAGCTGTTTGAGAATTTCCAGTTTTTGCTTTTGTCCGGCTGCTAACTGGGCGACGGGGGTATGTAAATCTACTTGGAAGGGAGACGATTTCATAAATAAAGTGAGGCGATCGTACTCTTCTTCCCACTTAATTATATTGGAACTGTCAAAACGAGACAGAACTAAATTTTCTGCTACCGTCATGGCAGGTACGGAGGTGAAGTGCTGATACACCATGCCGATGCCGTATTTATGGGCATCGCGAGGACTGGTAATTGTGCATGGTTGGTTGTCGATCGACACTTCGCCACTATCGGCAGTATAAAAACCCATGACGCACTTGACAAGAGTACTTTTCCCCGCGCCATTTTCTCCCAGCAAGGCATGAAATGTCCCCGGTTTGAGAGTTATCGACACGTTATCCAGCGCCGTCATGCTGCCAAACCGCTTGGTCATGTTCACCACTTCTAGTTCTGGTGGCTTGGTTAGTTCTCGCGTTGTGCTGGCCGTGGTTGTAGTCATACAATTACCTCGATCGGAGACAATTTTAGCCAAATATGCCACTTTGGGTTACATTTAAATGTTCTGGTCGAACGTTTTGACTGTGTTCTAAGTAATCATACTTAGCTGTTTTGTTATCTTTCCGTTAAATTTGGTAACTTTTACTTTAATGACGCGCCCGGTTTTGCTAACCTGTTTTGAACATGGCGTCATTTTAAAGAGCAAAGGTCTTAACACAACTTAAAAAGTTCGCAAAAGATGGCGGCGAGCGGTCATTTCCAGTAGGCTTGTGGCCTTAGCTGCATCGCAAAAGACGCAAGTTCCGATTGAGAGGAAAGATAGGGAAGATATGAAGCATTACGCTGATGAATGGGTTGCAGAATGGTGTCAGGAAAATGGCTGGACAGACTTAACTGTTGCCGGTTGTGACACCTATTGGGCTTTCCCTCCGGGAGCGGTAATGCCAGAGCCGATCCCCAGCAAAGCTATGAAATTGATTAAAGCACAAAAGGGATTGAGCGGCGAAGAAAAATGGTGGGCGATCGCATCCGTCG
>NZ_JACJUP010001168.1:0-2166 GCF_014748295.1 Planktothrix sp. FACHB-1355
TTAGAGGGCAGTGAGGCATTGGGGCAACCCATTCGGATTGGTGGCATTAGTCTTTATCCAGCGAGTAAGTTCGTATGCCACAACTACATCTTGTCTTCCGCTTGCGTTCAATTTTACCAAAAGCCGTTGTAGAACGACGGAGTTTTCAACCCAATTTTTCCATAAAGCAGAGTATCTTAGTTTTATCAAGATACCCATCGCCAACTCAATAATTTAGTCAGGTTGGCGATCGTCTCTGGGTTGATAGCTCAGCTTTCTACGGCTCACGATCGAACCGCACTAATTTTTTGAGTATCAATAAAATCCCTTGGCCCCTAATCTAGAAGAGTGTCCTGTTAATAACTGGACACCAACTGAATTCGACCGGCATCCATCTCATCCATCAATAGTTCCAGCGCTTCGTAATCCACGTCCGAGATGTAACCCAGTCGCGTTAGTTCATAGTTGATTTCATTCTCTATGTCCGGCGTCAATCGCCGACTAAAGAGAGCTTTTTCTACAAGTTGACGAATCGCGTTTTTAGCTTCCACGGTTGTGGGCAGAACTCCTTCATGTACCAATTTTCTGTCTTATACTTTTCGGTGCGAGTGATCTAAAACCATTACTCTAAGTGATCTCACTCACAGTAGATTGCTAAAACTTATGATTTACTCTCAATAAGGGTTCCTCTATTAATCAGATATTTTAGTGGGTTTGTGCAAGGTGAGATTCTGGCGTCCTTACGCAATCATTTAAGGTGCTATAGGCTTTCGTAGATGCCTTGAAACCCCCTTGCTAAGAAATAGCAAATTTTCTGCCTTTCCGGAAATGCCGATGAACTGATGTAGGCAAAACAGAGGCTTGTGCAGCTAGGGTGCAACTATTTTTCACAACAATAATGTTCAGTATCTGCCTTTGGGAGGATGCGATCGTCTAACCCTGTTCATTAGACACAAATTTCATTTTCAATTTTAGCAGGTCAGTCTTGTTTACCTGTGGTAACTGCCTACGTGAAAACACTGACTCAATTTGCGATGGCCTCAGAGTATCTGAGGCCATAATTGCGTATCTTTGCTTACTTTTAAGCGGGACTTCTTTCTCAAAACTTTAAAAAAGTGCCCTATCTGGATGAAGATTCCGTAAAAATGCCTAAAGACAGTAGTCAATACTGACAGCTAGCGTATAAAGTCAAAGGCATAGACGGCGACAATTTAATTTTGTGTTAAGGGGGATTAGATCGTGCAGACAACACTTGCATCTTCACAAATGACCGTAGTTAGACCTCAAGGCCACATCAACGCCGCCAACGCGCCTGAATTTGGACGCCAGCTAACAGTAGCTATGTCCTCCGATCGCAAAGCGGTTGTCCTGGTTGACATGGAGCAGGTAGAATCTTTAGACAGCGCGGGCCTGATGGTGTTGGTTTCTGCTCTGACTCAGGCTCAAACGCAAAACCAGCACTTTGGCCTCTCTTGCGTTTCACCCTCAATTCGGATCATTTTTGAGTTAACTCAGCTCGATAGAGTGTTTGAGATTTTTGCAAGTCGCGCCGCCTTTGAAGCTGCAATAGGTTGTTAGCCAACAAGATTGGCCGCGCAGTTAATGCAGTAACAACACGACATCGCTAGATAGTTAAGAATTTGAGCAAAAATTTTAAGTGTGCCTGACCTGCTTGTTTGCCCACTTTCCGGCGGAAGCAGAGTTTTGGCATGAGTAAAGCCACCAACTGTGAAATCTCTCCCGTAACAGGGTCGCCTGCCACGCATAAGAACAAGTATGATTAGATTGATAGGGCAGACACACTACAAATGCCTTATCTGGTGAAATCTCTCCCAGAATTTTGTTGTGGCAGTATCAGTAGAAGAATTACTAACATCAGATATTCTCAAACCGGCTCGCTATTTGGGTAATGAGTTAGGAGCGGTACATAAGTCTTGGGATGAAGCAAGGGTGCGCTGGGTATTGACTTACCCAGAAGTTTATGAGGTTGGGGCGTCTAATCTGGGGCATATAATTCTCTACAACATCCTGAATGCTCAGCCGGGACAACTTTGCGATCGCGCCTACTTACCGGCACCCGATTTAGCAACCAAACTGAGATCGACTCATACACCCCTGTTCGCCGTCGAGTCCCGTCGGCCTCTCACAGATTCCGATATTTTGGGTTTCAGCCTCCGCTACGAACTG
>NZ_JACJUP010001169.1:0-2106 GCF_014748295.1 Planktothrix sp. FACHB-1355
CTTTGGGAGTTTTGCCGGATACTTCCATGTTGAGCATCGGTTCCCCTGTCGCTAATATCCGCTGGCACATAGGCTCTAACGTAGAAGCTAACTCTGGAAATATTTCGCGTCCAGTTTTGCCAAAATGTTCTTCGATCGCTACTCCATTAATTTCAGCTGCTGCTTCGTTAATTTGCACGTACCGCAACCGATCGTCTAAAATCACCAAACCAGCAGGCGCTGCTTTAAAAAAAGCATCAAACCGCGCTTGTCTCAAAGCTAATTCCCGTTCTAGAACCTTACGTTGGGTGATATTTTCTATCATCGCCAGTCCGTAGCGAATAGTGCCATTACCGTGGCGTAGTATTGTCGCTTTTAGATTCACCCAAATGATTTCATAATTTTTGGTTTGAAAGCGTTTTTCAATTTGATAGCTGTTAATTTTTCCTGACATTAACTGATTAATCAAGCACCTTTCCATGTCCATATCTTCTGGGTGGGTAACATCAGCAGGCGTCATTGTCAGCAGTTCTGCTTCTGTGTAGCCCAACATCTCGCAAATGGCTCGATTTACTTTAACTATGGAATGGTTATCCATATTAGCTAACGCCATCCCCATCGGTGCTTCTGTAAAAATTTGACGCCAGCGTTCTTCATTTTCAGCTAAAGCTTCTAGAGCAAGTTTACGCTCGGTAATATCTTCTGCGATCGCCAGCAAATATTGAGGTTTGCCGTCATTGTCAGTAATTACCGTTTTCCGCGTATGAAAGAACCGCGTTTCTCCCGTTTTTATTTGAATTGGCTCTTCCGGAATGTCGATGAATTTTCCTGCATTCAGCGCTTCCTTATCTTTACTTGTGAAAAAATCAGCTTGCTCTTTGGGGAAAAAGTCATAATCATTTTTGCCCAGCACTTCTTCTGGAGTGTAACCCAAAATGTTTGTCGTCGCCGGATTCCACAGGACAAATCGCAATTCGGTTGCCTCTTTAGCCACAACCGAAACAGGCAAATTTTCTAGCACCGAGGCAAGAAACTTTTGCGCTTGGGTTAGTTCTGCTTCTACTCGTTTGCGTTCGCTAATATCGGTGAGCGTTCCCACATAGCCGATTATAGTTCCGTCAGCTTCCAATTCAGCGATCGCCTGGGTTAGCACCCAAACAATGCTGCCATCGGGACGCACGATGCGATGTTCGCATTGAAAGGAGGAATGCTGTTTAATTGTGTTTAACCATTTTGTTAATACTTCTTCTAGATCTTCAGGATGGATAGTTTGTATCCAACCATCCCCTAATAGCATTTCGCATCTCAGTCCCACCATCTCGATCGAACGCTCGTTTGCATATATTGTTTTTCCCGCAGCATCGGTGCGAAAAATACCCACGGGTGCCAATCTTGCTAAAGTTTCATATTGTTGTTCGCTCTTTCGTAAAGCAGTTGCGACAGAAATGCGATCGCTGATATCGCGCATGAAGGCACAATTATACTCGCAGCCTTCAAATTCCAAATAATTAACGCTAATTTGTACCGGAATAAATCTGCCGTCTTTGGCTTGAATGTTACTGTCGAATTGCAAAAAGCGTTGCTGCTTCAAATTTTCCCATTCCTGTTTCCAGATCTCCGGAGTAAACTTGGGGTCTAGATGAAAAACCTTCATGGTAAAAAGTTCTTCTCGGTCGTAGCCTGATAAGCGACAAGCTGCCAAGTTGACATAGCAAAACTCGGCATCAGATTTTACCCAAAAGATAGCATCAGCAGCGTGTTCGAGCGCAAATTGGCAGATTTTTAGTTGCTCAGATGTGGATGTTTCTTTTTGCTGTAATTGCTGTGCGGGATTTTTGTTTTGAGTAATATCTGCGATCGTCAAAAGCAAAAACACTGGCTCGCCCGATTCTTCTCGGACAAGCGACAGCGTTAGCTGCCCCCAAGCAACTGTTCCATCCCGATGCGGAAAGCAAATTTCCCGTTCATAATTGGCTATTTCGCCCTGGATTAACTGTTGGCTCAATACAGAAGCTATTTGAGGATTTTCGGGATGAGTAATTTCTGAAAATGTTCTATTTATCAGCTGGGAAATCTCGCTCCCAACAAGTTCGCCAAACTTACGATTGACCCGCACAAATTTACCTT
>NZ_JACJUP010000117.1:0-9887 GCF_014748295.1 Planktothrix sp. FACHB-1355
TGAGTGAGGTATACAGATCCCCGACTTCTTCAAGAAGTCGGGGATCTCGACCCATAGCCTGTATACAGATCCCTGACTTCTTCAAGAAGTCGGGGATCTCGACCCATAGCCTGTATTTCATCCAACTGCAAGCCGCTGTAAGCATGGAGAAATTGTCATCGCAATTCCTATCAACCTATTAAAGGAGGAGCGGACGAGGAAATTGCCAGCGAAAAGAATGTCAAGTCGTTTGTTCGGTTTCTGTCTGTAATTTTTGTCCGATTTTAGGTTCGGTTCCTGCTAGCAAACGCTGGATATTGCTGCGATGTCTCCAAATAACGTATATCCCGGCAGCGATCGCAAATATTTGATATGGTAAAGGTTGACCGAAGCCAAACATTAACGCCGAAACTGCGATCGCACCTACAATAGAACTGAAAGAAACGATGCGGGTGATGGCCAACATGACCGCAAAAACGCCAAAGGTTGCCAAACCAACTTGCCAAGACATCGCCAGCAAAATGCCCAAACTGGTAGCAACCGACTTTCCGCCTTTAAAATTCAACCAAATTGGCCAACTATGACCGATAATCGCTGCTAATCCGGCTAAAGTAACCAGCGTTGCTAGAGATAATCCGACTGTGCTAGAAAAAGAGTATGCTAAATGAGCCAGCGCGATCGCCAAAGCACCTTTAGCCGCATCGACTAGCAAAACGACGATCGCAGGCCCTTTTCCCAGAGTTCGCAACACATTTGTTGCGCCAATGGAACCAGAACCTTGCTCTCGAATATCGATACCTTTAAGTATACGAGCGGCTAAATATCCTGTGGGAAACGACCCTAACAAATAAGATACCAACACCAACCCAATATTGACAGTTACCCCAAACATAATCAACCCATCCTTTAGTGCCAATCTCAAATTGAAAATAGCAGATTGCAGATGGAATCCCTCTATTTTAAATCTCGATCTGCAATCTGAAATTATCTAGCTTCTATCCAAAAACATCTGCGTTCCGAAGCGTTCATCTGCGGTAAAATCATCCAACATCTTAAAATCGATCGCGCTCCAACGAATAGGTAGGCGATTGCGGGTCAGGTGCAAAAGCTAACCACAAGGGAAATTGCAGCACAGACAAACTAATTTGGTCTTCCGTTTCGTCAATAACAATCAACGGCATTTGCCCTTCTTTCACCAACCGTTCGGCTTTCATTGCCAAGGCTTCTGGCGTTTCAAACAAAGTAATTCCCCGTTCCGGGCCAAAATCGCCGCGAGAAATACCCAGACAATCTTGCAAACCGCGCCGCCATTCTCCCAGACGTTCGGGGGTATTTGCCAAGATCAAAGTGCGGAGACGATCGTGATACTGCGATCGCAAAACTGAGATAATCGAAGAAGCGACGAGGATATTTTGCAGGCGAGAACCCATACTCCGCAACGCCCCCTTGCCACCCTGAGTAAAAAACCAATACGAGGCGCGTTCCGCATGAATTGGTTCAAAGGTGCGACGCAGTTGCCAAGGCGGGCCATAATAATCCGGTCGCGTGCGATATTGGTCTAAAAGCTTGCGAATTTGCTTAACTTGTTCCTGAAAACCCTGTTCGGCAAATGTTGGTACCCCAGCAGATTCTTTCACAGGTTTAGCATCTCTAACAACCACTTTTTCTTCCGGTTCTGGTGCTTTGGGAATCAATTCCAGTTCCTCAGCTGCGGATGCCAGATCCTGTAAACTACCGACTAGATAATCTTTGAAACCTTGTACCCGAATTGCCAAATCTTGAGAAACCCCAGCAAAAGTGGTTTTCATTTCAGCGCGAATGCGGTCTTGGCGGCGTTCCAATTGTTCTACAGCAATTTGCAGCGTTTGTTTGCGCTGTTCTAATTCGCTCAAGCTTTCTTGAATCAAGCGACCGCAAGTTGTTTGCATTTCGGCTACCTGCTGGGAGAGCATTTTTCTGGTGCTTTGCAGGGAAGATATTTCCTGTTTGAGAGCTTGTTCCTCTTGTTTTAACTCAGCTACCCGTTCTGCTAACTCAGCGATGCGATCGCTCCCACTCTCCACTATATCATTTTCCTGGGCGAAATCCCTTTGACTAATATTATCATTTCCGGCAATATATTCTGTATTAGCAGACAATGCTAAGCCCACTACCAACTCATCTTTTGTAGGAATATCTTCAGTGTTGGGCGGCGCTAAATCTCCTTCTATAAATTGATAGTTTTCATCATCATTTGTAGGCGCTACTTCGCCGACGACAAAATCATTTTCCGGAGTTTGTTCGACCAACTCAACTATGGTACTTTGCTCTGGTGAATTTGACCATGCCTCAATAGCTGGTTCTCGTTCCGGCGGTTGCTCTTGTTTTTGGGTTTGGGGTTCGTCTGAATTCATTTAACAACTAACAGCTAATTTACAGATAGGGGTAGGGTAGGCAATGCCCACCGCTCAATTCCAACGGTGGGCATTGCCCACCCTACTTTACTAAATCTTTGGACAGCGTTGTTCTAAACAAGTTTGTAACATCTTGGGATCGAACAGAATCGGCAAAAAGTGAATGCTCTTAACTTCTTTAAAGTAGAACAAGATAGGCACTCCGGGCCAAAAAATGCGCCAATTTTGCCATTCCCGATAAGGGAAACTGCGAATTAT
Source organism: Planktothrix sp. FACHB-1355 (assembly GCF_014748295.1). Lineage (NCBI taxonomy): Bacteria > Bacillati > Cyanobacteriota > Cyanophyceae > Oscillatoriales > Microcoleaceae > Planktothrix > Planktothrix sp. FACHB-1355. Next base: position 2,631 of record NZ_JACJUP010000117.1, read on the forward strand.
CTTACCAGAGCGGTATATATCTAAAGCGGTTTCCGTAAATTTGAGGCGGATGGTGACAGTCTGGAACAAGAGGAACAATCCGAACAGGGAGATGATGGCGCTAAGCCAGGGTTGTAGCAGCAATAGCGGTATGGCGATCGATACTAAAACTATGGGTATGGTGTAACTGGGGGAGAGTTCAACCGTTTGTTGGGATTCGATCGAAGCAGCCGTGGTCACAGTCTTTAATTCCTCTTTCACGTCACAAAAGACTTCTCTCTTATTCTATAAGCTCACGTTTCACAAACCTTGTAGCACCACGCTGCCCGTTCCCCGGAACATCACCCAAGTCAAGAAGAAATTGGCGACAAAGATAGCCAGCAGAGACGTGACTACAGCAGTTGTCGTTGATTGTCCCACACCTTTGGCTCCCCCTGTTGTGGTTAAGCCCCAGCTACAGCCAATCACAGCAATCAACGCGCCGAAGCAAAAAGCTTTGATCGCGGCGCTACAAATATCCCAGACATGGAGAAAGTTACGGGCGGAATCTAGAAAGACTGTCTGGGAGATATTGTACAGATTGGTGGCAATCAGCAATCCTCCCAACATCCCCGTCACCAAGCACATCAGGGTCAAAATTGGCAGCATCAAGCAGCAGGCGATCGCGCGGGGTGTTACTAAGTAGTCTATAGGATCGGTTTTGAGCATCAAGAGGGCGTCGATTTGTTCCGTTACCCGCATCGTGCCGATTTCTGCTGCAAACGCCGACCCCACTCGTCCTGCCAGCACTACGGCGGTGAGGACTGGGGCAAGTTCGCGGCACAACGCCAGTGCCAGAACTCCTCCCACGGCAGTACTGGCACCCAGGTTGATAAATTCTCGCGCTACCTGCACTGTAAATACCATACCCACAAAAGCTGCTGTCACCAAGGCAATCAGAAGCGAATCTGGGCCAACCGCTGCCATTTGATCGATGGTGTTGCGGCGGTGGATTTTGCCGTTGAGGATGTGGATGAGTACCTGTCCTCCCAACAAAATTGCGGCCAGCAAGCGCTGTCCCCATAACCCCAAGCTGAAATTAGATTTTCTCCCCTTCACCGCGCAAATTTTGCCACTGCATTAAGAACTGTGTCCGATCTGAACGATCCCCATGAACAAATCCTTTATATTTTTAATGAAAACTTAAGATTTTTGACTTTTTGGTTCGATGGTCAATGTAACGCCTATTGTGGTAAAAGGCAAGTGCCCTTTGCTGGCATGGCCCCTGTCAGTTCGATCGGAGTAGTAAAATCTGCATGAATATTATGCCCAACTTCTTCCGCTCTCTGCTGCTGACGAGTTTTCTGAGCTTTGTCGCCCCTATCCTGCTAGTAGGGGGAACGTTAGCAGGTTTGTCTTTGATTGGCTATATTCCGGTTTTGGGAATTATCGGTCAGTCTGGCGCTGAATCAATCTGGAAGTTTCTGGTCGTTTTCGGTAATGGCTGTCCCATTGAGGGATTATTGACAATTGGTTTAACTTGTGCTTTCGTAGGAGCTATGTTTGACACCTATGCTTTTTATAGGTATCAAACTTTACGCGGGAATTAAGCGATCGGGGATACTCAAAGTCTGTTTATTCCGCATCTTGAGGAGTGCTGGAGAGTGCGATCGCTCAGTACACTTCGTCATGAGTACCAATATCAATCAATACAATTATATGCTCGCCAGAATCAGCATTTTCCTTGAGAGTGTAAATGATTCGGCAATCGTACTCAACCCAATAAGCCCATAACCCTTCCAGCGGACCCCTCAATTTATGCGATTTCAAAGATTGTGAAAAAGGAGCGGCTGCCAGCAATTCCAGCACCGCAAAAATTTTTACCTCTAGTTGGGGATTTTTGCCGACAACGCGCTTAAAAGCCCGCTTAAAGCTACCATCCCAAACAAGAATTCTCATTATCCACAAGTAAATCAGCGCGTAGGTCAGCTATTGTACCACGCTTGGCTTGTCCCGCTGCGAGTGCTGCCAGAGTCTCAGCAGCATTACTGGCGATTTCCTGGCGTCTTTGTTCAATCCGTTTTTTGCGAATCAGTTCAAACAACAAATCTAGATCCTCTGGAGAAAGAGCGTCAACGTATTCAATCACTGTTTGAAAAGATACAGGGTTACTCATCGACAGTTTTTCGAGGCTTCGGTAGACTTCACACCTTTTTATCGTACATGGGTTCTCATGTACCAAATCTGCTTTAACAGAATCTAAATTATTTGCGGTATCGTTTTTAGCAAAAGAGATGGCGTGGGAGAAAGACGATAGTCAGATTTGCCTACTGTCACCAATAGCCGTAAAGAAGTACTTGCAAAAGATCGCTCGCTGGGGAGCATATCGCTTAAGGCAAATATGGCTTTTTTCTTTGTGTAAATCATGAAAGAAAATTTATAAAAAAAGAGAATTTGAATCAATTACAGATCTGTTCGCCGGACTGCTTCATTTTCCATATGCGACTGTGCTTTGTGCGACTGTGCTTTTTGGATTGGGTGTCTGGCTTGGGTGAGCGCGATCGCTTTATCCTCAACTATTGACTTTAGCATACCCAACCCTAAAATTGCGAGGGGTTGCAATAAGATTAAACATAATTTAGATTGGCAGCCCCATAGCTTTATCTATAAGATTGTCTTTGTGCTACCTTTCTCACCACTTCCATATCCAACTCTAATGCGATCGCAATTTGTTCCACACTCAACCCCAACTGCAACAATCGAGGTACTGTTTCCAACTTGCCTTCCTGCTTGCCTTCCTGCTTAGCTTCTTCAGCAACTTCTTGAAAGTACCGTGTCTTTTTCAAATCACTTAAACCGAACATCGCTTCTACCTCCCGGCGACTCATGCTAGGAAATTTATACACCAAGACTGTTTCGATCAATTGTAGAACTTTTTGCCGGAAAGCTTCATCCTCCTGCTGTTGTGCATTCTGGATTAGCTGTCTGGCTTGGTCAATCGCTATTGTTTCATCCTCAACTATTAAGTTTAGCATCCCCAAACCGACTGACTGGTTTGCCGCTTGACCCAATTCTGACAAATAAATTCGCTGCACTTGTCCGGTAGCCAGAAAGTGCTGATACTCTAATGGTACTTCTGTATCGCTACTTTGGCGGTTGAATACCGCTACCGCACGCCAAGGTCTTTTCGGTTTGTATTGATACAGATAAACGGAAATTTCCGTAAAAAACCGATAGTAAAATTCTTCGTCTCGTTGAAACTGGACTTCCGCAAAATAAATTGCTTGGTTGGGTTTCGATGGCAGAAATACGCCATCAATCCGTTTGATTATTTCTTTGATTTCCACTGACTTGAACTCGTAGCCCCTTGCTTCTGATGCAGGCTGACCGATTAGTTCAAAGAAGATACTGGGTAAACTCTGAAATATTTGATAGAAGATGCTGTCTGTTTTCATGTTTTTGGCTTAGATACTCAGCTTCAGACGGTATGGTGGCAAATTCTCACGTATTCTCGAAAAAGAGGAGATAAATTAAACGAAATTTTATCACCTTCTATTGTTTTGAGTAAATAGCGTTTGCTCAAAGATTGTAAACCGTTAATCAAGTTTATTGAGGACAAAGATAACACTTCTCTTAAATCTTCTCTTGACACGGGTCGAAAAAGGTTTTGTAGTCTTTATATTCAGTTTTGTACTGTCCGGCAAGTTGTCCGCCGCTCATACTAGAATTGGGATACCAGCAGATGTTGGAGTAGGACATAATGACTGTATATGACCAAACCATAGCCAAAATTCGCCAACTACCAGAATCTCTAGTACAGGAAGTAAATGATTTCGTAGAATACCTACTAATGAAGCACAACCGGGAATTGCTAGAAATTGCCGAATCAGACTTTTCTGATTATTTGACCAACTTAGAAGATTATGAAGAACGTTTGGCGCGGGGAGAGATTCAGTGGTAACAATTACGCGGGGAGATGTGGTTTTATGCGATCTTAATCCCGTCGTAGGTACAGAACAAGTCTGAATCGTTTTCCTCCCCTCCCCGCAGATGGGGAGGGGTTGGGTGTAGGGTTTTCCAAACTTAACCAGCAGCGACAGCCGCCGATTCCAACTTAGCCACTAACTTGACGCCAAACTCAGTTTCAAAGCAGCCTTTTTTGTAATCCAAACTCCACAGTTCCAAGGCGCATTCATCATTTGGTTGAGATGGAACAAGCCGCAAGCAAACTTCTCTCACCTCCGGGCGATATTCGCACTTCACTTGTCGAATTGCACCTATTTGTCTTCGATCGAGCGCTACTGCCAATCGCAACAAAGTATTTAACTGACTTACCATCTGCCGATGTTCTTTCGTCGGCAAATTGCGATAGTTATCGTGTTTTTTCTTCGGACAACTTTTGCGATGGTAACGTGCTAAATTGGCAATTACGTCGATCTCGGTTTCGGTGTAACCTAGCAACTCGCTATTGCGGATTAAATAGTAAGAGTGTTTGTGATGGGAGGAATGACCGACGTGGTGACCGCAGTTATGTAAAATACCAGCAACCCAAAGCAGTTCTCTTTCTGACAAACCCCAATTATGAAGGATGCCTTTAGTTTGGTCAAATAAACTGAGGGCAAATTCGGCAACTCGCTGACTGTATTCCAGTTTGACTTGATATTTTTGGGCAGTTCTGATCGCGCTGCGCTCGCGGACTGAACTTTGATAGCGCAATCGATCTTCAATTAAACCATGTGTGAGCATCCAGTCAACAATGACGCCTTCGCGAAGACTGCGTTCGCAAATTGTTATTGTATCTAAACCGAGTAACGTCATTGCTTCTTGCAAGATTACCGCACCGGCGACTATAATTTCGGAACGCCTGTCTGACATTCCCGGAACGGCAGCGCGTTCTGCATAATTCATCTTTCGCAAACGCAGAATTATCTCGCGCAAATCTTTGAGGCTAAACTGATAGCCATTGAGGGGTGTGGGAACGATACCCAACTTTTCGCGAGCGTGGATAAGTGCTAAAGTTTCAATTGTGCCAGCGGTACCAACCAGGCGGGGACGCTCACCCGGATTGAGATTTTCCCGCAATTCTTCAACTGACCTTTCCAGCATTCCGCGCACGTAAGCTTGCAGAGATAAAAATTCCCCGTTGCTGATGGGGTCGGTAGTGACTAATTCCGTTGTGAGTCGAACTGCACCTATTTTGGTGCTGCTGAGACTGCGCGGTTCGTGACTGTCTCCCAAGATTAATTCTGTGGAACCGCCACCAATATCTATAATAATGTGGGGTAGGTTGTTGAATTCCATCCCCGACAGCACGCCCAAATAAATGCGTCGCGCTTCTTCTTGTCCGGAAATTAAATCAACGCGCAATCCTGTTTCAGTTTCGATTTGTTTGAGGAAATCTCGTCCGTTCGGCGCTTCCCGTACCGCACTGGTGGCGACGGCGATAATTTGTTCGGCGTTTAAGCTTTTGGCGACTTCCTGACAGCGGCGCAGGGTGACGATCGCTTTTTGCATGATATCTGGTTTCAGGTTACCAGTTTCCGGGTCGCGATCGCCCAATCTTACCGTGTCTTTCTCCCTGTCAATGATGGTAAAAGCTGGTAGCGAGGGGATAATCCGCACTACCACCATATGAATAGAATTTGTACCGATATCAATAGCCGCGAGAAAGCGGTCTTTCTCCACAGCGCTATCAGAAATACTCACCCTGCTTTCAGAAATTGAATTGACCATCATAAACTTGTGTTGGGTGAAAATCCCAGCCCCTCCCTCCAGGTATAAAGATATCCTATAGGGGGGAAAAGTAATGCAAATAATTAATCGATGCTATGCTTACCCAGCAAGAACGCCAACCGGAACCTACCTGGCTGACTGTTATTCGCCTCCTGAGATGGGATAAACCCGCAGGACGCCTAATTTTGATGATTCCTGCCCTTTGGGCTGTATTTTTGGCTTCTCGCGGCACACCGAGCGCACCGCTTGTCGGCGTCATAGTACTGGGTACTTTAGCTACCAGTGCTGCCGGTTGCGCGATCAACGATTTGTGGGATCGGGATATCGATCCCCAAGTGGAACGGACGCGCAATCGCCCTCTCGCTTCTCGCGCTTTGACGGTACGTACAGGTATTGTAGTAGCATTTATTGCCATGTGCTGCGCTGGTGTGTTGGCGCTGTATCTCAATCCCTTGAGTTTCTGGCTGTGCGTAGCAGCAGTCCCGACGATCGTTTTTTACCCTACAGCTAAGCGGGTGTTTCCCGTACCCCAGTTGGTGCTTTCTATTGCTTGGGGTTTTGCAGTACTGATTAGCTGGAGTGCTGCGATCGCACATTTAGAATTATCCAGCTGGTTGCTTTGGGGCGCAACTGTACTCTGGACATTGGGATTTGATACAGTTTATGCCATGAGCGACAAAGAAGACGATTTGAAAATAGGCATTAATTCCAGCGCTATCTTCTTTGGACTTTACGCCCCTGAAGCTGTAGGTATTTTCTTTTTAGGTACAGCTAGTTTGCTCGCAAGTCTCGGCGTCGTTATGCAGCTACATGGGAGCTTTTGGCTATCCCTGGTAATCGCAACAATTGGATGGATTTGGCATTATTCCCAATTGCGAAAAGAAGATTTACCGAAACCAGTTTACGGTCAAATTTTTCGCCAAAATGTTTGGATTGGTTTTATTGTACTCGCTGGGATAATTGCCGGCAATTTGTTTTAAAGTCAAAAGCTCGCTAAGCCGGGAATGTGGGAGAATGGAAAATTACGATCGCGTTCAATTTACTAAATAGCACCTATGCCTGTCAAAGTTGGAGATATCGCGCCTGATTTCACCCTAACTTCTCAAAATGGCTCGCCAGTCAGCCTTAACGATTTTCGCGGTCAAAAAGCCGTTGTTCTCTATTTCTACCCAAAGGATGACACGCCTGGATGTACGGCTGAATCTTGTGCTTTTAGAGATAGTTATGAAACCTTCAAAGATGCTGGTGCAGAAGTGATTGGCATCAGCGGCGATTCCTCAAATTCCCACGCTCAATTTGCCAGCAAATATCAGCTTCCCTTTACTTTGTTGAGCGATACTGGCAATCAAGTCCGAAAACTATACGGCGTTCCTGCCACTTTAGGACTCCTGCCCGGACGAGTTACCTATGTGATTGACAAAAATGGAGTGGTGCAGCATATTTTTAACTCGCAGTTAAACTTCAAAGCTCATGTTGATGAGTCTCTCAAAACGCTGCAAGAACTTCAAACAGTCTAGGCAATTTTAGATTTTAGATTGCAGATTTTAGATTTTTATCTGAAATCTG
>NZ_JACJUP010001170.1:0-2083 GCF_014748295.1 Planktothrix sp. FACHB-1355
GGGGAGTGGGGGAGCGGGAGAGTGGGGGAGAAAAGAACAAGAGGTAACTTGCGATCGATCATCTTACGGCGGGAAGGGAGTAAAAGAGTGGAGGAGTGGGAGAACGAGATATTGCGAAAAAATTCCTAATTTTGACTTTTGACTTTTGACTTTTGACTTTTGACTTTTGACTTTTGACAGCCCCTATTTATAAAAAATAGCGATCGCTCGATGGGTGGCGGGCGATCGCTAAAATATTTAGCCATGACTAGGAGGTTAGATCGTGTTTATTAGCATCGTGTTTGTTAGCATCGCGATGTAGTAGGAAATACTCTAGACGCGGACAGCATTGGTAAAAACGATGCTCACCATTCCAAATTAATCTTGCCTGCTATGTAGATACAGTACCCAAATGGGTGATTTTCAGCCAATGCCTTCGATGACGGGATGGAAGTAGAAAGCTATCCCCAAAACTGTATAGGCTGCTAATAGGAGTGTGCCTTCCAGCCAATTAGATTGGCCATCGGAACTAATCGAATTGGCAATCAACACCGCCACAGTAACTGCCACCAATTCAAAGGGATTAAAATTTAAATCCATAGGTTTGTGCAGCACCCAACCAGCCAGAACTAAAAAGGGTGCAACAAACAAAGCGATTTGCAAACTAGAACCCACTGCTACGGAAACGGAAAGATCCATTTTATTTTTCATCGCCACAGTAACGGCGGTAGCGTGTTCGGCGGCGTTACCGATAATTGGAACCAAAATTACCCCAGTAAATAAAGCTGTTAGCCCCAAACGGGATGTTGCTTCTTCTAGAGTATCTACTAACAATTCCGACTCGATCGCCACCATCAAAGTGCAAGCTAGCAGTACTCCCGACCACAACCACACATTTACTTCGTGTTGCGCGGGTTCATCGGGGGCAAGATTTGCTTCTGCTAATTCTTCTGGCTCCAATTCTGCCAAACCTGCATCGTAGAGATACGAGTGGGTTTTCATCGAAAACAGCAGAGTCAGGCCGTAAACTAGGATTAGCACGATCGCCACCCAGTCAGAAAGATGCTGGATCGCGTCTTCTGCTACCCCTGTAGAGGTATAGTTCACGGCTGTGGGAAGTAACATAGCGATGACAGCTAAGTTCATCGCAGAAGCATTCGTGCGAGCGACTACCGGCTGAAATTCTTGCTCTTTGTAACGCAGACCTCCTAAAAACATAGAAAGTCCCATCACTAGCAATAAGTTACCGATAATCGAACCGGTGATGCTAGCTTTGACTACATCGATCAAGCCGGCGTTGAGGGCGACAAGACCGATAATCAGTTCTGTGGCGTTGCCGAAGGTGGCGTTGAGAAGCCCTCCCAGCGATGGGCCAAGGACTACGGCGATTTCTTCGGTTGCAGTACCCATCCAAGCAGCGAGGGGTACGATCGCCAGTGCCGATGTGATGAACACAGTTAGCGATCCCCAATGCAGGAAGTGTCCGGCGATCGAAATCGGAATGAAAAGCAATAAGGCCAGGAATATATTGTCTTTGTTCAGCATCAAATTATGCGTGTGTTTCTCGTTGAGTCCCGCCTGGGGTTGAAACGCATCCTTTCCAGACGGTGCGGTAATCGTCAGACTCTAGAATACTCGCTTCGCAGGTTTTGTGCAGAGAGGCAAAAATACCTTGATTCGTATTTTTAAGCAGATAAATTAAGTAGTGTTGATTTTGTTAAATATTTTGCAGCGATCGGTACTGCGATCGCTCAACTTTCGTTAAATTACGTTAAATGACCCTTCCAATAGCTGAGATTTTGTAGTTAACATCGAGAAAACTGCAAGAAAACCCCTCGCTTGGTAGATGTTTTTTGTTTTGATATCAAGCTTGGCGGCGCGGATAATTCCTCATCAGTAACATCACACCAACTGATAATTTCGATCCCCATCAATAATTGAACCGACTTAGCTGGCTTGGATATTGTTTGAGCCAGTGGGAAGGCTGTCTGTAAGTTTATCGTTGCCAACAAAAGTGAATTATGACTGCATTTGCTGATATATCGGTTTCCGTTGAGGACGTAAAATCCACAAGCATTGCGCCGATTACGCCTCAAGAGGAGCA
>NZ_JACJUP010001171.1:0-2161 GCF_014748295.1 Planktothrix sp. FACHB-1355
AATCAAGATGTTGCCATTGCCGATACTGTTAAGAGGATGCTTTTCATTAGTGCCGCCCATTGAACCGACCAAAACTATACGATCGATTCCAGAAGCTTTTGCAGCATCGATTTGATTAACCTGACCCTGATAATCGATTACTTGTGGCATTTCATCATCAGGAAAGGTAAACTCAGGACGCTGACCCGGTTGTGGGATTCCTTTCACCTGGGGAATAGCACTGGTGAGAATGACCAACGCAGAACAACCTTCTAGCGCTTCGATCAGAGTGTTTGAGTCGCGGATATCACCGTAGAAAAAGTTATCGCTTGTGCCGAATAATTGCCGAACTTTATCGCTGGAACGAGCAAATCCCCGCACTATAAACTGCTGGGGACGTTGCTGTAATTTCTGGAAAACGAGCGAACCTGTACGTCCTGTTGCACCAGTAACTAGAACTTGTATGGGCGTAGTCATTAAAATCGATTACCAGATAGGATTGCAGAAAACTATTATGGCATTGCTAGAGCCTGTAATTGCACTCAAATAAGGTAATTTTCAACAAATTACCGATTGCTGACAAATAAACTCAATCGGGTTTTTCAGAATTATGGTGTAAGAAAAGAGATGTTCTAAGCTGTAATCAAACATAGTTTCATACTCCTTTTAGAGTGGGAATCGATAAGTTTAATGGCCGATCGATCTCGTTGATATCGATGGCATTTTTGGAGAAATGGGACTAGCTCAAGCCATATGAGCAATTAGAGTAGTTGAAATGTTCAATAATTAATTAAATATTAATATTTTCTTAAGGTTTAGTTTAACAAAAGTAAGTATGATTTTAACGTTTGATTGAATTTGAGAAGTAAAAATGCTTGAAGCAATCTGTGTAGCTTGGTTATTACTGTTTTTGGGTGACTTCCTTTCTACCTTTTTTTACCACATACCCGAACACATTTTTGGTACTCTCCACGTAACAACTCACCATTCCTGGAAAAAAAACTTCCGTCATTACGCTATCTTGACATTTAATCCGCTGGTTCTTTTAGATGGAATCCTGGGTGCATTGCCTTACCTGATAGTGGCAGTAGTACTGTGGCCTTTTTCTCCTATAGGTGTAATTGGCGGACTGCTTTTCGGTCAATTTCACGTTTGGTGGAGACATATAACTAGCTTGGGAGCAAAAACTCCCAAGCTAGTGACTATTTTGTGCAAAGTAATCTTTATCACAACTCCAGAAAGGCATTGGATACACCATCAAAAAACTAACCAGGCTTACGGTGATATTTTTACCTTCTTTGAGGAACCTGCTAAAGTTTGGTTGCGCTGGCTGCGCCTGTTAAGGCTTTATTTGAAACAATCTCCGCTTGTAAACAAATATAGCCAGGGACTAGGGGCGAGAAACTAGGAGATAGGGAGGGGCTTTCGCATTTGGGCGATAATTTTTCGCTCTTGCCAAAAGAGTTATTGCTAAATGCTTCGCCCCTACTGACAACAGCTTTTGCTATATTCGCCTAGTTACGAAATTAGTGACGATGTTAAATTTTTTGCTTTCGGCTAAGAGCCAAATCGAAAAATATCGACAGGGGAGCGGACTGGAAACTCTTAAATTTTTCCCTGTTTCATCCAACTGTAATTAATGAACGCGATTTGATACTAACAGCGGTTGTGCAGTTACTTCATGCTTGCCAAATTTAGCAGCTGTAGTAAATGTTTGAGCAAGCGGAATTCCACCGGGAATATGAGCGATCGTTATAGCTCCTGCGATCGTCGCTGGTACAATACCTCCTCCTACTAAATCCGCGCCAGTAAGATATAACCCTTCTAAAGGGGTTTTTGCTTTCATCCACGCTGCATTTTCGGCTTGGAAACGTTCTGTCACCGCAGCAATTCCGTAAATTCCGCCTTGGGGATGTGCGGTAAAATGTTCGTTCGTAATAGGAGTAGAAACTTCGCAGTATTCGACTAAATTAGCAAATCCAGGATAATGCCGATCGACTAAATCTATCAACGCCTGACTAATACCTTGCTTGAGAGTTTGGTAATCTCGGTCTCGATGCAACCAAGGCTGTTCTCGCCACTTGACAAACTCATCGTAATCTGCCCAAGTAATAATTTCAGCCGTATGAGTTGTTGCTTTGGGGTCTTTGAGAGATGGAAAGGAAAGGTATGCTTGCAATGG
>NZ_JACJUP010001172.1:0-2161 GCF_014748295.1 Planktothrix sp. FACHB-1355
TGGTTCGGGGGAGAGAATGGCTTCTGTCCGTACTTGGATCAATCGCACCGGTACTGTACCAGAACCTGTTGCGCGTATAGATTCTGACAGTACATTTATCGGTAGAGGGGCGATCGTTAATTGTCGTTCTGCCCCAGTTAGCGCCACACCACCGCGCCGCGTCACCCTCGCCCTATCTGTGTAAACCGTTACTTTAGAAATGCGAGTATCTATTGTCTTACTCGTTGTTTGGTTTGGTGTTTGTGAGTCGGTCACTGCCACTTTCTCCTCTAAGCTGCGTTATTATCAAGGGCATGAGCAATAGCCAATTCCGTAGGGTGCGTTAGCGACCGCGTAACGCACCTGAATGTTAAAGTGATTCTGGCAGAAAATTAGCATCCAAAACTTCTGACGAACTGTAAGGACATAATTGCGGAAACGTTTGCACTGAAGGACCAGTTTCCGCACTCGCAATTTCCACCGCATCCGCATAACATTCAGCAAATACTTCTTCCAGATAAGGTTTCAAACTGGGAGAATCTTTCAGTGCTTCCCGAATGCGGCGGCGATGTTCGACAATGCTACCTTTCCAGCTACCGCTTCTGAATTCTGGTTGATACTGCCATTTGAGCAAGTGAGTGAGGACTACTACAAGATTACTCTTTAAATTTTTACGCTCACTCCGTCCTATATCTCCTATTTCGTCAATCAAGTTTTCCCAGTCGATGTTTGAGTAATCGCCAACTCGCAAATTTTCTATTGTGGTTTCCATCCATTTCAGGTAGTCGGTTTCGTACAAACTTTTTTGGCTAATTTCTATTTTTGCTTTCATACTTCCACCCCACTTAGGAACCATACCATTCTAAACTGCCCGGTAGTTCCTCCGCCGCAAATTCAATATGAATGACGCGCCGATGACTTGCTTGTTTTGCTGGTTGGGAAGCGTGAATTAACAAAGGTTTCATCACCAATACCCCGCCGGAATAGACAGGACAAGTAACAGCATTTTCTTTCAATTTTTGAATATTTTCCGGTTTGACATATCCGTGAAGATGAGAACCGGGAATAACCTGTAGAGGTGCGTTATCTGCTAAGGTATCGTCCAGATGAATGCGTAAAGTTAACATTCTTTCCAAAATAGGAATGGGAGGTTGGACGTGGTGAACGCCATCTTTAAGCGACCAAGGCCAAAACCCGCATATATTAATACGTTGCTTGACGGCGATCGTCATATCTTGATGCCAGGAAACACCCCAATTAGCTTGAGGATTTTTATCAAAAAATATCCCTCGCACGGGAAAAGCATTTTTACCGAGTATTGGTTCGACCAAATTGCGAATCGGAACTTCCCAACAAAGCTGTCGCAGCATTGGAATTTCTTCTAATAGACGGCGCATCCCATACCCTTTGGCATCGCTATGCTGAATTGCCGATTGCAACAAACTTTTGTAAGCAGCGATTTGGTTAGCATCGATCGCTCTTTCTAGTATGCTAAATCCATCTTTTTGGATAGATTTAGAGTAGACGATCGTAGATATATGTTGCGTAGTTAAATAATTCGCAAATTCGCCAGACATACTTAGGGTTCCGCAAGAGGATTTATTTGGATGTCTGTTAGATTATAGATTTTATTGCCTTCTAACTACGCACTTTACTCGCAACCGAAAAGATATAAGACAACACTTCTTCTTTCGTTTGGGATCGGTAATTGCCAATTATGGTAAAAGAGATTCTAGAGAAGCAGAACTTCTGGAATTTTGTCAACCTGTCGCTGATGATAAGTTAAATGACACCAAGATAAACTGCGATCGCATTACCAACCACCACCACCATCATCAGCAGGCTGAGGTTCTTCAGTAACAGGAGGATCGACAGGTGGAAGACCTTGGGTGGCAAGTTGTCGAATTTCTTGGTCGTTTTTATCTATTTCATAAACGAATCCCAACAGTCCAGCAATTCGTTCTCGCTGACCTCTGGGAGGATACAGCCCCGGTTTTAGTAATGTTGTGGCGTACCTGTTAGCAAAGTCTATCATTTGCCGCGCCTGAGCTTTGGAAAATCCTCCCGTTGAATTTGCTTGGAAAGTTTCTGCCAAACAATTACTTTGTCTTCCCCGCTCTTGGAATTGCGCTTTATTTTCATAAAGTAACAAGATATCATCCAAACATTTGCTATATTCCAG
>NZ_JACJUP010001173.1:0-2133 GCF_014748295.1 Planktothrix sp. FACHB-1355
TTCCCAGAGCGGGAGAGCGGGAGAGGGGGAGAATGCTTCTTCTTCACCAACTTACGATCTGATTTATGTGGGTGGAGCTTTGGGAGTTATTCATGCGGCGGTGATGGCGCAATTGGGCTACCGGGTGCTGCTGCTGGAACGGTTGCCTTTTGGACGGATGAATCGGGAATGGAATATTTCTCGCAATGAGTTTCAAACTGCGATCGATTTGGGTTTATTTACGCAAGCGGAGTTTGAAAATTTAATTGCGCGGGAGTATGTTGACGGTTTCAGCAAATTCTTCGACGCTAACAATCCCCCGCACTTAAAAGCGCCCGTACTGCATACGCCAACAGTATTAAATGTCGGTTTGGATGCGGAAAAACTGCTGCGGGTGTGTGGAGAAAAGTTAAGAGCGGCTGGGGGTGATATTTGGGATGAAACTGAGTTTATCAGGGCAGATATCGCAGAGAAGCAAGTTGTCGTGTCTGTGAAACACTTACCGACAGGGACTGAGAAACAAGCCAGCGGGCGTCTGCTAGTGGATGCGATGGGAACTGCTTCACCCATAGCTTGGCAGCTCAACGGCGGTCGCGCTTTTGACAGCGTTTGTCCTACGGTAGGAGCTGTATTGAGCGGATTTGAGCCGGGTGTGTGGGATGCAGACTATGGCGATGTGCTTTACAGTCACGGGGATATTTCGCGAGGGCGTCAGTTAATTTGGGAATTATTTCCAGCGGAAGGCGACGATCTCACCATTTATTTGTTTCACTATCATGAGGTGAATGCCAAAAATCCCGGTTCGTTGTTGGAGATGTACGAAGACTTTTTCACCATATTACCGGAGTATCGCCGCTGCGATATGGATAAGTTGGTTTGGAAAAAGCCGACGTTCGGTTATATACCGGGACATTTTAGCGTGGGAAGTCGCGATCGCACTGTCGCGTTCGATCGATTAATTGCGATCGGTGACGCCGCCTCTCTGCAATCTCCCCTCGTCTTCACCGGTTTTGGTTCTTTAGTTCGCAATCTGGGGCGTTTAACTCATCTTTTGGATACAGCTCTCAAACACGACCTTTTAAGCGCAAAGCATTTGAACCAAATTCGCGCTTATCAAAGCAATATTTCCGTGACTTGGTTATTTTCTAAAGGCATGATGGTTCCTACCGGAAGGCACTTGCCACCGCAGCGAATTAATGCTATGTTGAATACCTTTTTTGGTATTTTGGCAGCCGAACCTAAAGATGTGGCGGAGAAATTTATTAAAGATAAGACAGACTGGCTGACTTTTAATAAGCTCGCTCTCAAAGCCGCTAGGATCAATCCAGCTTTGCTGCTGTGGATATGGGAACTAGCAGGTGTCAAAGATATGTTGCGTTGGTTGGGAAGTTACCTCGACTTTACCTTGGGCGCTTTATGCGGTTGGTTGCTGGGCGGTTGGTTGCCAAACTGGTTGGCGCAGCAACAGCCTTGGTTAGAAAAAAGCTTTCCTAGCTTGTGGTTGTGGTTGCTTAGCCAAAGTTACGCCTTTACTGCGGGCATGGGGCGATCGAAACTTCGCAGTTTTCGTATTTCAGCATATCAAAATTCGCGACGAAGTGAGCAATTAACAATGAAAAATTAAGCAAGAAATCTGTTTTGTTCTTTTTCTTCGTTCCCAACTTTAGCACAAATGAATGGCAAAGATAGTCCCGAAATGATATCCAGCATCCCGTTAAAAGAATCTCTGTTGCGGTTGTCAGTTTCTCCCATCAAAGCAGATCGGGAAGCGATCGCACGCATCGAACGGGAGACGGGTAAGCAAATTCAGACAATTATCGCCGAACTCGATAGCGCTGAAATTACTTTAAAAGCGCTGGAAGAGCAACCAGTACCTAAATACAGTCAGTTAATTGAGCGGATTAAAAGAGCGTCCTTCGTGGCAGCGCTGTTGGGATTGCTGGGACTTTTCCTCCTACCTGAAAATCGTTTTGCCGTCGCGATCGTTTTGGGTTTTGCCCTTGGTTTGTTTGCACCCATTCGACAAAGAAAAATGATTGGGGATGACTGGCAATGAGGGGGATCGGGGCTATAAAAGTCAACCGATTTTGGATTTTGGATTTTGGATTTTGGATTGACTGCACCCACTTTCTTGACGCAGCTTGGAAATTTTAG
>NZ_JACJUP010001174.1:0-2096 GCF_014748295.1 Planktothrix sp. FACHB-1355
CCTGAGTTTCCGGCCAAAACTGGCGGTGCAGGATTTCGCCGTTGTACTCCACAGCTATCAAACGCGGATGGAAACCGAGCTGTTCTAACAAATCGGGTAACTTAGTTTGAGCAACGCAAGTACGGGATTCCCCGTTAACTCGTAAGGTTATTGGACTGGACATGAGACTGAGGCAAATGTGCTTTCAAAGCTCGCAGCGTTTGCAGGCGAGATAGTTGAGAGAGAAAATACTGTGTAACTAAAGTTGGCTGCTCTGCCTCCATAATCGCTCTGACCGCAGCGATCCGCTCTGCTCCAGCCGATAGTACATCGTTGAGATTTGTCGGATCGATACCCCCAATCGCAAACCAGGGTACAGAGGCATTCTGAGCCGCATAGCGCACGTATTCCAGACCTGCGGCAGCTTTTCCAATTTTAGTCGGAGTTTCGTATACTGGCCCTACACCGATGTAGTCGGCTCCTTCTGCGATCGCTCGTCGCATTTCATCGGGATTTGTGGTAGAACGACCGATGATGCGGTGAGGGCCAAGTAACTGTCGTGCCATTGCGATCGGCAGATCCTGCTGTCCCAAGTGTACGCCATCCGCATCTACTGCCAAAGCCAGATCGACGCGATCGTTCACAATAAACAACGCCTCGTACCGTCGGCACAACTGGCGCAGTTTCTGCGCTGTCTCCACCCGCACATCATCATCTGCGTCTTTATCGCGATATTGCACCAGTGTCAATCCGCCTTGGAGCGCAGCTTCCACAACAGCAAACAGATTTTCCGACTCAGAGGTTACCAAATACAAATGACTGCGGAGCAACTTCTGCTGACGCTGATAACCCAGCAAATTGCTTTCCAGCGTATAGATTCGATAGCGCATCTGCTTAAACGCTGTCCCCATCTCCGGGTGGTAAAGCTTACCGTACTCTTCCAACACCCGCAGCGCTTCTTCTATGCGGCAAAGGTTCGCCTGCAACAGTTGCTGAATGCCAGCGCGTTCTTCTTCTTGCGGATGAGATAAATCTGTGCCCACATCGCCCAGAGTATCTCGAAAAGCCCGCAGATCTTGAGTATGCCATTTGGCTATTTCCTGCCGCAGTTGCTTGCATTCGCCAGCCAACTCGCTGCTGTCCAAACCAAAGCGACACCATTCTTCCACGATTCGCAAACCTTCGCGAGCTCGGTCTAAGTTGGCATCTAGGATTCGGCAAACAGCAGGCTGTGCTTGTGCGGGCAAGTTTGGGAATGGCTTCTTCAGCTCGTATCGATCGCCCATCGGAACAACTCCACTCTTATTTGCGGCAGTGGGTAATAGAGATTGTAATTATGTCAACATTCAGCAAATTTTTCAAATCGCTGTTGCTGGTGCAATGATTGTACTGGAAAATTTCCACATTATTCTGTTCGGTCATCGGTCAAGTGTCAGCTGTGATTTTTTTTATCCGTACACCGTACATATCCGTATCATAATATCAGTCAAACAAATGACAACTGACAAATGACTGTTAACTATTGACAATTGAGTAGGGGCGGGTTTTGTACTACAACCATAGACTTGTGATGGGAGCGATCTGACTAAACCCGCCCCTAAGTTTATATCAGGGGTTCGCCACAAGCCAAGTTTTGGCTTTTACCTTCACTAACTGCCAGGAGGATAGCGACATATGAATTTAAAACACTCATACCCGCAGCGAAAAAATTATTCATTAAAACCAATCCCTACCAGCATCTCAGATAAAAACAAATACAGCCAATTAGGAACGATCGCAACACTGGGAATCGCGATCGCCCTGTCCCCGTGGGTCAACACCGCTGCGATCGCGCAACTGCCAATACAGAGAACATCTGTAGAATTAGCCCAGAGTACCGCCCAAACAACCCAGTTGTTTGTCAATCCCGCCAACGGTAACGATACAGCTGGCAACGGCAGTAACGGTTCTCCTTTCAAAACCATCACCCAGGCACTGCGGGTAGCCCAACCCAACACCACGATTATCCTCGCACCGGGAACCTATAGCGAAGAAAGCGGCGAAACTTTTCCAATTATCCTCAAGCCTGGGGTCAGCATCCAAGGCGACCCCGCCAACAAAGGCCGCAATGCGATTAT
>NZ_JACJUP010001175.1:0-2152 GCF_014748295.1 Planktothrix sp. FACHB-1355
TTCGTAAATATGAATTCATCTTCGCAAATATGCAGCAATTCTATTAAGTTATCTATGGCATTTTTATTATTATTATCTAATTTTAACAAAATATCAGCTATTCGCCATTGCATAAACTGATCTTCACAAGTTTTCAATAGCATAGTTAAAGGATCTATGGCATCTTGATTACTGGGAGCAAGTTTAAGTAAGCTACTAGCTGCTAAAAGAACAACTTCATGCTCATTTTTACGCTCGTGCATCAGTTGGAGTAGAGCATCAATTACAACAGGATTTTCCTGGCCAATCCTTTCTAGAACATAAGCAATTTGCTGCATTTCTTTAGGTTCTTGACAAGTTAATAAAAGCTGTTTTGAAATCGCAATTGCATCTGGATTTCCTTTGTCTAATTCCCCTAAATCATCAGCAGCCCACCGACGAACTTTAGGATGTTTGTGGTGTAAAAGCGATTTTAAAATTTCAATAGCATCTTGCTTGGCATCATCAAAATTTCCCAAAACCCTAGCAGCAGAACATCTGTTAAGATAATCCTGGCTGTTATAGCTTATTTCTTTCAAAGTAGCAATGGGATGTTCTTGCTTGCTTGATTTAAATTTAGATAAGCTCTCAGCAGCACGAATACGAGTAGATTCTGACTCCCTGATATCTAAAAGCTTATTTAGTACATTAACTACATCTTGACTGACTGTATTAATTTCTCCTAAATTTCGAGCAATGACACAGCGACTAGAGTTAGATTTAGAGTCGTCTAATCTTTCTATATAAAAAGTGATTAAATCTGGATCGCTTTTATCTAAACTGTACATTACATTAGCTGCTCGGTTACGAATATTTACACTTTTATTCGATAGTAATTCTTTTAATTTACTAACAACGGTTGTATTATACTTACTAATTTCCTCCAATGTATGACCAGCTTGCCTATAAATGTCACTGTTTTCGCTGTTTTCTAAAAGTTTAAAAAGAGCAGCAATAGCATCTGAATTTCCATTGTCAATTTTTTCTAAACTATATGCTACTTGCCATAAAAGTTTATTATTTGTAATTTTTAATAGTTCTTTCAAATGCCTAATAGCAACTTTATTATTTTGGTCAATTTGCCCCAAGATATAAGCGATTTCCACAGAAGTAGATTCTTTTTTACAGCTATATAACAACTTTTGTAAAACAAAAATAGCTTTTTTTATGTGTGTTTTCTCAAGTATTTTTCTTGCTTCTTGCCACAGTAAGTTAGAATTATCAAAGCTCCAAGTAGCTAGTTGTTCAACAATTTTGGTACTCATATCAAAATCACCAAACTCGGCAATTCCCTGTGCTGCCATGAAAAATGCTCGATATTTATAAAATCCTCCACATCCATCCTCAAAATTAACCAAAGCATCAATAAATTCCTCTTTCTGCTTTCCTTCTATCGTCCCTCGCCCCAACCACAACAAAATTACCTCTTTCCACTGCGGCTCGAAAATGCGATAACACTTGCCAGTAACAGGACGATTAATATGGTTGCGAGGTAAGAAAAAATCCCAATAGTTAACGTTTTCATCAATAGCCAAAGCTGCAAAATATTCCTCAAAACTGGAATGTAAAAACGAATAAATAGGCTCTTTGGTGCGGATATCCCTGTCAACTAAAACCAACCATCCCAATTTCTCTGCTAGATTAAACCACTCTTCCTCCATCTGCTCAATGGCAAAATCTTCCTCAATCCGAAAACTATTAGCGCTTTCCATTGCCGCTAAAGCTAATTTTGCTAAAACTTTTTTAATTTTGTTTTTCTCCGTTTTTGTTAATACCCGCTGATACTTCTTCTGGAATTCCTCTTGTTTCCATTCAAAAAAATAAGTAGTAAACTGCTCGTAAAGTGCCGCCTTCGTTTCGGGCAATTCCTGTTCGGGTACGCACCAAGATTGACACAACATCGACAACCGCAGGGGATTGCGTACCAGTTCTTTGATTCGCTCTTTTCCCGGTGATTTTAACTGTGTTGTTAAGCGTTTTCCCTGTTCTCGCCAAAAAGTTTCATGCCCACAATTGCGCCGTTTCTCATCCTGACTCGCCTCCTCAAACCACTGGCGAATAAACTCATCCACATCATCCGGTTCAAATTCCAATGTTTTATAAGTATCAAAATCCGTCAGGGTATTGCTAATCG
>NZ_JACJUP010001176.1:0-2116 GCF_014748295.1 Planktothrix sp. FACHB-1355
CCGCTGTCTTGTTTTTGGAGATGGTTTGGCTTCTAGCTCGTATCTAAAACTGACATACCAATCCGAAGCTCTTTTGCTAACGGTAACGTTTTTGGGCCGAACGGCTGGTAGTATTTCGTGGCATCTCACCCATCCAAAAATCGGTAACTTGAGTCGGTTGCCACTCACAGTGATACTACCTTCTAAGTAAAAATTGTCTTTGATATTCTTCTTTTTGAATTTTGGTTTACCTCGACCAGGTACTTTAAAGAAATGCCCAAAAGCTTTGGCTAAATGCCTTAAGGCTTGTTGAGGAGCGCACTTGGATACTTGGTAGTACCAAGGATTTGCTGATTTTACTTCGGCTACCAATCGCTTATGAAGATCGATAGCGGTTGGTAGCTTTTTGTTTGCCGACAAAGCTTTCAAACAAATTTCTAATCCCCAATTCCAAGCGTGTCTAGCTACGCCTGCGTGTTTGGCTGCTAGGGTACGTTGTTGGTTGTTTAGGTTAAGTTTTGTTTGGAAGCTTTTGAGCAACTTCTCTTAACTCCTCTACGATTTTCATAAGTTTCTGACTGATGCTCTGCTTGGGGTAGAATGAACTTACTCATCTCCACATAATACCATCTATTATTGAGTAAGTTTATGAATAAATAAGTAACTTTATGGTTGCTGCTCCCACCCCTTCCACAGCTTGACATCACTCTCCCCCGATCGCAAGAGTCAAAAGTCAAAACAAAGGGGCTAGGGGCTGGGGGCTAGGGGCTAGGGATTAGGGAAGAGGGAGGAATTTTGACTTTTGACTTTTGACTTTTGACTTTTGGCTGCGCCAGTCCCTCAATCTTAAGCTGGATGGAAATAATCGAAAATTTCCTGAGCTAAACGAGGGCCAATTCCAGGCGCTTCCGCTAGCTGTTTTGGAGATGCCTCTCGGATATAATCGATCGAGTGAAAATGTGCCAAAAGTTGCTTTTGTCGCTCAAATCCCAATCCGGGAATTTCATCCAAACGAGAACGTCGCAACTTATCGCTACGCTGTTGGCGATGGAAACTAACAGCAAATCGATGCGCCTCATCCCGCAGTCGCCGCAACAATTGTACACCCGGTTGTTCTGCATCTGTTTGCAGCGGCAAAGATTCCCCTGGCAGAAATATTTCTTCTCGCTGCTTGGCTAAACTTACCACTCGCAAATCTTCCAAAAGATTCATTTCTTGCAGTACTGCCACAACCGATGATAGCTGACCTTTCCCACCATCAATCATCACCAAATCGGGAAAATCTGGATTTCCCACTCGTTCCAATTGCGGGTCTTCTGCGTACTTGCGGAAGCGACGGCGGATAACTTCGGCGAGACTGGCAAAGTCGTCAGAGTGACCGACTGTAACGGCAGGATTTTTGATCTTGTAATGTCGATAATGTTGTTTGGCGGGTAAACCGTCGATAAAGACAACCTGAGATGCGACAGCGTTTGCACCTTGAATATGGGAAATATCGTAACCTTCTATGCGGCGTGGCAAGTCGGGCAAATCGAGAATGTTGGCTAAATCTTGCATTGCTTCGCTGTTGCGATCGGCAAATTTCTGAGTGCGAGATAATTCATACTCAGCATTGCGTTCCACCATTTCAATTAATTCGGCTTTGCTTTGTCTTTGCGGAGCCAAAATAGTCACTTTGCGACCTTTTCTTTCTCCTAAAAATTCTGCCAACATTTCGCTTTCCGGTAACTCGTATTGCACCAGAATTTCGGTGGGAATTTCCACAGATTCGGCATTTTGATAATGTTCTTCCAACACCCGCTGCAAAATCGCTCCAGGTGTAGCAGATTCAGCATCTGCCACAAATCCCAACCTTCCCACCAAACGTCCGGCCCGAATCTGGAATAATTGAATGCAGGCGTGTCGATCGTCAGCGGCAAGGGCGATCGCATCTCGCGACACGGTATCATCGGGTAACGAGACTTTTTGGTCAGCCGTCAAAGATTTCAATCCGGTAATTTGGTCGCGAATACGCGCCGCCGTTTCAAAGTTGAGCGCTTCTGCGGCTTGTTCCATCTGCGCTGTGAGAATATCGATCAATTCTTGCGTGCGACCTTGGAAAAGCATTGCCACTTTTTGTACAGTTTTGCGATATTCT
>NZ_JACJUP010001177.1:0-2111 GCF_014748295.1 Planktothrix sp. FACHB-1355
TGCAGATGTATACATGGTTAAACCATTTGAGCCAGAAGAATTAGTGGCTCAAGTGGAGTCTTCCTTAAAACATACCGAACGTTTGATCGCTCACCATAGTAAGGGAGAGGATGGACAGAGAATCCACGTTCCCTTCGATGTGCAGTTAACTCCGACCGAACTAAAAGTAGTACAGCACGTAGCGCGGGGTTTAGCTAATCGTGAAATTGCCGATGAACTAAATGTCAGCCAGCGCACTGTCGAAAGCCACGTATCCAATATGCTGGGCAAAACAGGTCTGCATAACCGCACAGAACTGGCACGCTGGGCAATTGAAAACAGCATGGCCTAAACCCAAAGATTAGTTATTAGCCATCTACCTCTCGAACGCGGTTTTAAGCTCCTCCAGGGTTTACTTAAAGACAAAGGTGACTTAGGCTAAATGGGCGAGGAACAGCAGTTAACAAAGCTGTTTCTGTCTAATCTTTTTAAACACTATTTACCACGTATAGCGGTACATTGGGAGCCTCCGTCTTTTTAGCGGGGAAGTATCAAAAAGAGTGACAGGGTATGAGTTTGGCGAGCAAAGTTTTTAGAAATAAACGCTACTGCACCAAACTCTGCTTACTTTCTGTATCGGTCAAAATAAAACAAGATGCTTTGATGGCTGCTTCCAGAGGATAAGCAATTATCTGCAAAACTGAAATAAAGTTCTACCAATCACCAACTTTCTTCTTGGAAGTTAGAATCATGCCAAACTTCTAGATCCAAGTCATTGATGTAAATTAAAGCACTGCGAATTTGCCCAGAAGTACCTTTGAGTTCCAAGTCAAACCAGCCATCATCTCGTGCATTGGCTGAAAGTAATGCAGCGGCGATGTTGACTGTGACGCCGTGTTGAGAAATCAACTGCGAAATAATTGGTTCCTCATGATAATGTTTGGGGATGCGAACCCGAATCCTAACTTGTGTGTGTCTGTTGTCATCAGGAGAAGTAGGAAGGTCTAATTCTTTACTTAATGCAGAGGTATCAAATTGCTCTGATGGAATGTTGTTGCTGTTTTGAAGTACCATTTTTTACTCCGGGTCTTTCAGGTTTATCGTGAAAAATGTTTGCTATGTTAAAGATGCGTACATAGTGATTTACGGCACGGGAACTTAATTATTGGTTGAAATTGCTAAACTTACCGCCCATACCTAAACCACACTACGATTAGATAACTATCCTCCTGAATGGGTAATAGGTAATTTGAGATTTCAAATTTTAGATTTCAGATTGAACTAAATAAATTTGAAATCCGAAATCTAAAATTTGAAATTAGCAAATTTGTCTCATTCAACTTCTTTAATTTTGGTTTTACGTTCCAAAATTTCTTTCAAAACCAGCGTGACAAATGCCAAACCGGCAAGCAGTACAGCAGCAGAAAATGCTGCTTGAGTCTGGTATTGCTTGTAAGCTTCTTCTACAAACAGCGGCAGAGTTTGAGTTTTACCGGCAATGTTGCCAGATACAACCGAAACCGCACCAAACTCACCCATAACTCTGGCATTGGTCAAAATTACACCGTAAAGCAAACCCCAACTAATATTGGGTAGGGTGACGCGCCAGAATACTTGCCAGTCATTCGCACCTAAAGTTTTAGCGGCTTCTTCCTGTTCGGAACCAGCTTCTTCTAAAACGGGAATAACTTCGCGGGCGACAAAAGGCAGGGTGATAAATGAACTCGCCAGTACCATTGCAGGTGTGGCAAAAAGAATTTTAATGTTTACCGCTTGCAGGAGTGGCCCAAACCAACCATTGCGTCCGTAGAGAAGAACAATCATCAGTCCAGCTACAACTGGGGATACCGCAAAGGGTATGTCTAAAAGACTAATTAAAAAGGTGCGACCGCGAAATTGATTGCGTGCAATTACCCAAGCTGCACAGAGTCCAAATATCGTGTTTACAGGCACGACAATCAGAGCAATTAATAGGGTCAGGTTTACGGCGTGGACAAAGTGAGGTTCTGTGAGGTTGTTTAAAAAAGGGCCGACGCCTTGCTTAAATGCTTGTACAAAGACGTTAACGGCAGGAATGAACAAGATTAAGGATAAGTAGGCGATCGCCACCACAATCAGAACCACTTTTACCC
>NZ_JACJUP010001178.1:0-2135 GCF_014748295.1 Planktothrix sp. FACHB-1355
TAATTACCCAAATATGTTTTGGTGTATTTTCTGCCATGCACGTTAATCTGTGTTTGTTTTGATGGAATGGGGGAGACCTCTCTCCAAACCTCTCTCCTGCAAGGAGAGAGGCTTTGAGTTTTGCGGTTTGGTTGGTTGTGGGCGATCGATCTTATTTCAGAATATCACTCAGTATCGTCATCGTCTGCACTGTATCGATAAATGGCCTCTCCCGTACTTGTGGTGATAATAAAATCTAATAAATAGCTTGTAAAGCTTATGGGATAAGGGCCTTGCTTGCCTTACCTTGAAATCGTACCGACGATCGCACAATAAACAAAACAATGGCCAAATGTTAGCATGAAATTAGCAAATAATTTTTTGAAAATATTATGCTCAGTCTGAGTGACATTTATCCTCTCTCAGAGTTCCAACGGGGTGCGAAAGCTTTCCTGGCAAAACTCAAAGAAACTAAAGCACCCATAGTTCTGACTGTGAATGGTAAAGCTACTGCCGTTGTTCAAGATGCTGAAGGCTACCAGCAACTTCTCGATAAGATTGAGTTGCTGGAGTCTATTGTGGGTATCCGCAAAAGTATTGAAGAATTTGAGCAAGGGAAAGGGATACCTTTGAAGCAGGCATTTGCAGAACTTCGGGAAAAATATGGCTTACCGAATTGAAATATCTCCTACTGCGGTGGCTGATATAGAAAGTATTTTTCTTTGGATCGAGAAAGATTCACCGGAAAAAGCTTATCGCTGGGTAAGAGGGTGTTATGAAATTATATTGACGCTGGAAAACTTTCCCAAGCGTTGTGCTTTGGCGATCGAAAGTGAGTATATGGGAATAGAGGTACGCCAACTTCTCTATAAAAAGCAATTCAATATTTTATTTACTGTTAGTTAAATAGTTGAGCAAGAGCAAGGAATTGTGCGTATTCATCGTGTGCGTCGTTGTTCTCAACAACCACTTCAAAGTATAGATCGACTCTTAGGTGATGAACCAGAAACTTAAACCGCGATCGCCCTTCTGCCCACAAAAAAAGCGAATCGCATACAGTGAAGGCTTCACGCTCGATTTTTATTAACTACCTCTGTTAATTTCTGACAAGTTTCTTCAATTTTATCGAGACTGCCGGGATTCACCAAACCGTAGTAATCAAAAACGTAGATGCGGTTGTTTTGAGTTGCTTTTAGCTTACTCCAAAAAGGTTCGGATTTGAATTGTTCGGAAATCTTCCCACTTGGTTGGTCTACAATCAGAATTGCTTCTGGATTTGCCTGCAATATTTTTTCGGCTGAAAGGGTAAAGTAGCCATCAAGGGGACTATTTGCCTGTAAGTCGGCGACAATATTTTTAATGCCGAATTTTGTCAGCAAATCGCCAGACCAACTATTTTTATTAGGGGATAAAATCGGTTGGCGACTGACTAGCACCAGAGTGGAGGGGGACGCAGCGGCAGGTTTTTCTAGAAATGTTTGATAGCGGGTTAAAAGTGGGGTAGAATCGACTGCGATCGCATCAGCAACGGTTTTAGTTATTTCTGTGAGATCGTCCCATTTTTTAATCGTTACGCCAATAGTTGCTATGCCCAATTCTTTTAATTTTGGCAATATTTGCGCGTGAAAATCTTTGTTACCGATAACGAGGTCTGGTTTGAGGGATATCAGTTTTTCTAAATTCGGTAGTGTCTGTCCTTCGCTCACTTTTGGGATATTTTGAAATCTGCTATCTTGAGCGAACAATCTGCTACCGACCATCCCCACAATTTTAGTTTTATCCAATCGATAAAGAATATCGGATGTGAGAGAAGTGAGAGTGATAACTCTTTGGGCTACTTTGGGAGTGGTGTCAGTTGTAGTGTTATTCGATGGAGTGGTAGCAGCAGTGCAAGCTACTAACACTAAACTCAATAAAATTGCGGTAATGATGGATATGTAACGACGCAACATGATTTTGGGAATGGGGAATGGGACATGGGGCATGGGGCATGGGGATTTACAATCGGAAATTCTCCCCATATCCCACTCAGCTTTAACGATCGCATAATTAACTATACAGCAACCGCCAAGGCAGTTAGGACGTTCTTAATTCCGGAAACGTTTGATAATAGCCACTTCTTCCCCTAGTCCCTAGCCCCTAGCCCCTAGCCCCTA
>NZ_JACJUP010001179.1:0-2135 GCF_014748295.1 Planktothrix sp. FACHB-1355
GATCGACGGAGGTAGAAATGTAAGTATTGCCCAAAGCGATTATACTTTCTTGGCGAGTAGCGATCTCTCGATTGCTAAATCGAAATCCACTATAAATAGATAAAGTACCCCCAGCTATTAAAGGTAAGATGGCGGCAAAAACAAACAGCAAAGCCAGATTTTTAGCTAACAGACGGCGCTTAATTATCATATTTGACAGGCTCTCTCGTACATAGCGTGATAAGTAAACCCGATCGATCTGCCATAATCCTTACTGTATAAGCATTGCTTATACCGGATTCCTGATGTTCTCTTGCCCAAAAAGAACCGTTTTCCAGACTCAGTACGGAAGAGCCGATCGAGTTTGCGATTAGTACCTAGATTTTTACGTACCTCGTTAATGTTCGCTCGCTGACACCCTATTAGCACGAGACTAGCAAAGAGGTTGCAAAAGACGATCGCTAGTTTTTTGAAAGTACAAAAAACTTTAGATTAGATAGATAAACCACTATCTTTTCTGCCTATGAGAAAATAAGTAGTCATTTCGCCTTTCCCTTTGATCGGGATGGGACCCCGCTCTTCAAACAAATATTTATCCCGCAGTAGGGTATAAGTGCTAGCTGTAACCTGAATTTGGCCGGGAATGCCGTGGGATTCCATACGGCTGGCAGTATTCACAGTATCGCCCCACAAATCGTAAATAAACTTTTTAGTACCGATCACACCGGCAACGACGGGGCCAGTATTTATACCCAGGCGCAGTTGCAGGTTTCGATTGGTTTCGGTGTTGAAGAGGTTAATTTCCATTTGCATATCGAGGGCTAATTCTGCCACTGCTTCGGCGTGGTCTCGCCTGGGCATCGGCAGTCCTCCCACTACCATATAAGCATCGCCGATCGTCTTGATTTTTTCCAACCCATAGCGATCGGTAAGCGAATCAAAGGTTGAGAAAATTTCGTTGAGCAGTTCTACCAGTTCTACAGGATCTTTAGCAGCCGAAAGTTCTGTAAAGCCAACGATATCGGCAAACAAAACCGTACTTTCCTCAAAGCTGTCGGCAATAGTAGTTTCTTCCAGTTTGAGACGATCGGCGATCGCCGCAGGTAGAATATTCAGCAGCAGACGCTCAGTTTGTTGCTGTTGATAGCGCAGGGCTTCTTCCATTCGCACGCGGTAGGTGATATCAGTGGTTACGACGAGCAAGCACGGCTCACCATTCAAATGGATCTTCTCAGCTGATAGCAGCCCCACAATTATTTCCCCTGATTTTTTGCGAAATTCGCACTCTTGGTTGCAAACAGTCCCTTTTTGTGCGATCGTTTGGATGATTCTCAGGCGATCTTGGGGATTGACCCATATTCCCAGTTCTGTTGCCGTTCGACCGATGACTTCTTCGCGCTGGAAGCCTGAATCGATCAAAAAACTTTCGTTCACCTCAATCAAACGCCCTTCTTCCAGGGTACTGATGGAAATCATGTCAGGACAGGAACGAAAGATCAGAGAAAACTTTTCTTCCGAAACGCGCAAAGCCTCTTCCGATCGCTTTCTTTCTAGAATTTCTACCAATAGTTGCCGATTGGTTTCTTTTAAGACAGCCGTGCGCTCCTCAACTCTCATTTCTAACTCTTCATTTGCCTTTTCTAGTGCTTCTTGTGCCTGTTTGCGGGAAGCCGCTTCCATTGCCAAAGCAATAAAATTCGCTAAAGAACCTGCAAAATGTTCTTCTTCTAAGGCCCACTGACGGGCGGGGCCGATATGTTCGTGGCAGATGACGCCGACCATCTTGCCACCGACGCGAATCGGTGCATCCAACATAGAATTAATACCCAAGGGTGTCAGATAGGCAACGGAAAATTCGCTTGTTCTGGGGTCGGTATGGGCATCATGGGCGGCAATAATGCGTTCTGTTTGCAAAGCCTGGAAATAAGCGGGAAAGTCAACTGCTTTTAGCTCCAATCCAGAGGTACGATCGCCCGCACTGCGTTTGTATAGATCTAAGCATTGAATTACCGATCGCTCCTCGTTAAATAACCAAACGCTAGCTCGCTCTACTTCCAGGATATCCGTGGCAACCTCTGTAATTTCCCGCACAGCCGCATTTAAATCCCCGGTAGCGATTGTCTTGCGCGTAGCTAAATCCAACAAAGCGATGCTAT